>NZ_JBMDWJ010000402.1:0-6096 GCF_048595215.1 Siphonobacter sp. | reverse complement strand
TGCTGGAAAATTCGTGGGTCAGCTCATCATCTGCTCCGATGAAATACACCCACTCGCCCCGAACATACTCCAGAGCCTTGTTCATGGCGTCATAAATACCCTGGTCTTCTTCACTTCGCCAGAACGTTATTTTTTCAGTATTCGCTTCCAGAATGGATACGGTAGCGTCAGTACTAGCCCCATCCATGATAATGATCTCAATGCGAGGGTAGGTTTGCCGAAAAATGCTGTCCAGACAAGCTTGTAGGCATTTTTCGGCATTATGGGTTACAAGAATTACTGAAACTAAAGGAATGGAATTCATCAGGCATACACCTCTGAACAGGCATACGTATACTGATTGACGCCCTGACTGCAATACGTGATTTTATCGGTAATCGTCTGAACGAGTCGTCGTTCGTTTTCCTCGCAGTGTTCCCGACATTTCTCGGGGTGATACAGGTGAAAAACAATTCCGCCAAACTTGATAGCTCTTTTTCGGATGCCTGCATTGGCCAGGCGGGCCGCAATTTCGTTATCCTCCCTTCCCCAGCCATAGAAAGCCTCGTTGTAACCGTTGACCTGAATAAGATCCTTTCGCCAGAAAGCCATATTGCAACCTCGCAGTTTCATGATATTATTGGCTTTGTAACGATCGGCGAAATAGTTACGCAGGAAACGAATCTGAAAACGATTGGTATGATTTGTCAGACCCCGGCACAGAAGACCCGTACTGGTTTTTTTTGCATGAATCAGCTTGTCAGATAATTTTTTATTCATCAGCACTCGACTGCCCGTCACGAAGGTTCCGGGTTTACTGATCTCCAGGTGATCGCTCACAAAGTGCTTGTGTAGAATCAGGTCACCGTCTACCTGAATGATATACTCATGGGAAGATCGGGCAATAGCTTTGTTACGAATCCGGGCCAGCTGAAAACCCTCATCCTCCTGCCAGACGTGTAGAAGAGGTACGGGAAAGGTTTTCTGCATCATTTCGATCAGGTCGCGTGTTTCACGGGTCGAGCCGTCATCGGCAATGATTACTTCATCCGGAAGAACGGACTGGCGACTCACGCTTAACAAACAAAGGTGTAGAGCCTGGGGCCAGTTATACGTTGAAATGATAAGCGTTGTTTTGATGAGGTGATTGGAGTTAATCGCGGCCATATCCATTAGAACAAGTTTTAATTTTAGAAGACATGGCCTTCTGAATCGTGTGGGCGTGAAAAGGTTCGTATTCGCGGGGCTGTTCCTCATGGTGCAGGTGAAACTGAACAGCCCGGAGCTTCACAATTTTTTTCACGATTGAATTATTGATAAACCGGACAGCTAATTCTTCATCTTCGTGTCCCCAACCCTGCAAATCATTATTGTAGCCATTTACCCGTACAAAGTCGGCTTTCCAATAGGCAAGATTACTACCCCTGACATCGCGGCTTTTCATTTCCTTTCGCTCCCCAAGCGATTGAAGCCATGGTAACCGAAGGGCATTGAACCGGTTGTAAACACCTGGAGAAAAGGCATGCAGCGATGGATAGCTGGAAGTAGTGTCCAGACTTGAAAGTAATTCCAACGTTCGGGCTTCGGTAATTCGGGCCCGGCTTCCTCGAACAAAGGCTCCCGGTTCAGAAGCTAACAGATGATCCTGAATGAAGCAAGGATGTAAAATGACATCGCCATCTACCTGGATGAGGTACTCGCCTGAACTACGTTGAACCGCCTTATTGAGAATTTCAGCTTTACGAAATCCTCGGTCTTCGTGCCAGACATGGAAAAGAGGAACCGAAAGCAAGGGCCGCATTGCGGCTATGACCGCACGGGTTTCAGGACCGGAGCCATCGTCTGCGATGATCACCTCGGCAGGCATAATCTTCTGATCAGCTACACTTTGCAAACAAAACCGAAGTGCTTCAGGCCAGTTATACGTAGAAATAATTAAAGATGACTTATCAAAAGAAATCATCGATTTAAGTTAGGTGTTCTGGGGGTGAATTGTAGACGTTAGTCTATTTATTCGATGAAAATAAAACAATTTTCATCAAAAATGATTGGCCTTTAAAATTAATATCAAAAGAGAGAAAAACAATACTTATTGCCTAGGGTAGTAAACAATGATCGGCTTCTCATACCAGCCTGAAAAGCCGATCATTTTTCACTGGATTTCTTTTCGGAAGCAGACACTGTTTTCTACACCGATGTATTGACCGTAGTTGGGGGTTAGTATGTATCCGTTTTTCTCATACAGCCGGATAGCCTCGGGTTGTCGCTTGCCCGTTTCGAGTACGCAGACCGTAAATCCCAGCTCCTGAGCCCAGGTTTCCAGTTCCTTTAGTACCAGCGAAGCGACTCCCCGGCTGCGATAGTCGGTATGCACAAACATGCGTTTTACCTCAGTGGTATCTTCAGCGAAGAACTTAATTGCTCCGCACCCTACGGCCTTACCTTCAGCGTAGGCAACAATCACGTGAGCAATGGCGTCAATTGTATTAAACTGTGCATAAAAGGCGTGTTCTTCACCATCACGCTGGTGCAGTTCGCGGTCGAGTAAAGTGACCAGCGTCCGGAAATCGGGGTGTTCAGAATTGGTGCGAAGGAGCGTAATCATGCGTGAAGCAGGCGTTAGGATACCGATGAAGTAAAATTGAGCAAACAGTTCAAAAGCGAATCAAAGAAAAAAATCGGATTTACTGAAGCCATTATACTAAAATTGGACGCTGTCAAAGCGTTGAACAAGGCGTCAGGTCTTCCCAGAGAATAGAGAATACTGCCGCTTGTGAAAGTCCTTGCTCCTGCATGATTCTTATTCCGGACGAATAGCTAATTTTGCGGGCCTAATCGTATTTGCTTTGGGCCAAGCCCGAAGTTGCAGATCTACTCATGAGCCAAGATTTCCTCCGTATAGCCGTTCAAAAGTCCGGTCGCCTCAGCGAAGACTCACTTACTCTTTTTAAGGAATGTGGAATCAAGTTTGATTCCAAAGCCGGTAAGCTTAAAACCACGTCCAGCAATTGTCCCGCCGAATTTCTCTTTCTCCGCGATGATGATATTCCCGGATACGTCGAAGATGGCGTAGCGGATATTGGCATCGTGGGCGAAAACGTTCAGGTCGAAACGGGCCGCAACGTGGACATTGCCAAGAAACTGGGCTTTTCCAAATGCCGCTTGTCCATCGCCATTCCTCGCGGGGATTCGTACCAGGGTGTACAGGATTTGCAGGGCCGTAGTATCGCCACCAGTTATCCCACCATTCTGGGTAACTTTTTGAAAGAAAACGAAATCGAAGCGGAAATTCACGAAATCAGTGGTTCCGTGGAGATTGCCCCCAGTATCGGTCTGGCCCACGCCGTGTGCGATATTGTTTCGTCGGGCAGTACACTGCTGGCCAATGGTTTATCGGAAGTAGAAGTCATCTTTAAATCCGAAGCCGTGATGATTGCCCACCCCTCCCTGAGCGAAGCGAAGCGGGCAATTTTGTCGAAACTGCTGTTCCGGATTCACGCGGTACAAACGGCTAAAAACAACAAGTACATCGTATTGAATGCTCCCAACGAAAAGCTGGAAGCCATTACGGCTCTGCTGCCCGGTATGAAAGCACCTACGATCGTTCCGCTGGGAACGGAAGGCTGGTCGGCCGTGCATTCGGTACTGAGTGAAGAAGATTTCTGGGACAAAATTGATGCCCTGCGTACGGCGGGTGCCGAAGGCATTCTGGTCGTACCGATCGAAAAAATGATTTACTAATCAGTGTCTGTTTCAGGCACTTTGTGTATGCAACTTATTCGTTACCCTGAGCCGGAAACCTGGGATACCCTGCTGGCCCGGCCCGTACAGCAAATGGCTCAAATCGAGCAGTTGGTTCAACCCATTTTGCAATACGTACGAAGCCACGGCGATGCGGCTCTGAAAGAATACGCCCTGAAATTCGACAACGTCCGGCTGGATCGGCTGGACGTGCCGATGGAAGTGATGGAAGTGGCCGAACGGCAGCTTTCGCCAGCCCTCAAGGATGCCATCCGGCAGGCGTATTCGAATATTGTTAAATTCCATGCAGCTCAGCGGCAGGCTCCCGAGAAGATCGAAACCATGCCGGGGGTGACCTGCTGGCGGAAATCCGTCGGAATTGAGAAAGTCGGCATTTACATTCCCGGAGGTACTGCACCCTTGTTCAGCACCGTGTTGATGTTGGGTATACCGGCTCAACTGGCGGGCTGTAAGGAAGTGGTACTGTGTTCGCCCAGCCAGCACCCGGCCATTCTATATGCCGCCAAGCTGGTCGGTGTAACCAGAGTGTACAACATCGGTGGGGCTCAGGCCATTGCCGCCATGGCGTACGGTACGGAAAGTGTACCGCAGGTGTACAAGATTTTCGGACCCGGCAATCAGTTCGTAACGGCGGCTAAAATGCTGGTGGCGAAAGAAGGCGTGGCCATTGACATGCCCGCCGGACCCAGCGAAGTAGCCGTATACGCCGACGAAACGGCTAATCCGGCCTTTGTGGCGTCTGATTTACTCTCGCAGGCCGAACACGGTAAGGACAGTCAGGTACTGCTGGTATCTACTTCTGAATCCGTACTCACCCAGACGATGGATGAGGTAGAAAAACAGGTTCGCGAATTGTCCCGTGAAGATTTCGCTACGCAGGCTCTGGAGCATTCCAAAGCCGTGCTGGTACGCGATGAATCCGAAGCACTGGATTTGTTGAACGCCTACGCCGCTGAACACCTGATTCTTTCGGTCGAAAATGCCGAAGCTCTGGTCGATGAAATTACCAATGCGGGTTCCATCTTCCTGGGGCACTATACGCCCGAATCAGCGGGTGACTATGCCTCGGGGACGAACCACACCCTGCCTACCAATGGGTACGCCCGGGCGTATTCAGGCGTTTCGCTGGATAGCTTCGTCAAGAAAATTACGGTGCAGTCCATTTCGAAAGAAGGATTAAAAAACATTGGTTCGACGATTATGGAAATGGCAGCGGCCGAATCGCTGGACGCTCACCGACGGGCCGTAGAAATTCGTCTGGAACAGTTAGAAACGGGCGAATAAGCCCAAAAAGATAGCACATACCGATGTTTCAGTTAGAGAAACTAGTACGTCCGCACTTGCTTTCGCTTACCCCGTACTCGTCCGCCCGTGATGAATACAGTGGCAAGGAAGGGGTGTTTCTGGATGCGAACGAAAATCCCTTAGGCTCGGCTACGGCCAACGCCTACAATCGTTACCCCGATCCGTACCAGTGGGTCGTCAAGGAGAAACTGGCTCCCCTCAAAGGCGTGCGGCCTTCGCAGATCATGCTGGGCAATGGCTCCGATGAACCGATCGATTTGCTGGTTCGGGCCTTCTGCGAGCCCAAGGAAGACCATATTCTGATTTTGCCGCCGACCTATGGCATGTACGAGGTATCCGCGAATATTCAGAATGTGTCCGTTCAAAAGGTACCCCTGACGCCGGAGTTTCAGATCGACGTGCCGGCTGTACTAGCCGCCGTAGAGGACCATACAAAACTCATCTGGCTCTGTTCGCCTAATAACCCCTCGGGGAACGTACTGCGGCGGACGGACATTCTGCAAATCATTGAATCGACGTGCTGCATTGTGGTTGTCGATGAAGCCTACATTGATTTTGCGGCAGATACAACGCTGTTGACGGAACTGGATCGCTATCCCAATCTGGTTGTTTTACAGACCTTCTCCAAAGCCTGGGGACTGGCCGGTTTACGCGTCGGGATGTGTTTTGCCAGTGAAGCCATTATTGCTTTACTGAACAATATCAAATCTCCCTACAACATCAGTAGCGTAACCCAACAATTACTGGCGGAAGCCCTGACGCAGGTAGAGAAAAAGGACGAAATGGTACAGACAATTCTCGTCAACCGCGAACGCCTACGCCAGCGTCTGGAATCTTTACCCAACGTTGAAAAAGTATTTCCGACGGATTCTAATCAGCTGTTAGTGAGGTTTCAGGATTCGGCGGCTGTATTTTCTTACCTGCTCGAACACAAAATCATCGTCCGGGATCGTTCTAAAGTCAAACACTGTGACAACTGCCTCCGGATTTCGGTAGGTACCGAGGAAGAGGATAATGTGTTGTTTGAGTGCCTGCTGGAGTTTACCCGAG
>NZ_JBMDWJ010000401.1:0-3321 GCF_048595215.1 Siphonobacter sp. | reverse complement strand
CTGCCAGTTCCAGAATCAGGCGTCCAACCGTTGGAGCCAGGATGGGGGAGATGCCTAAAATCAGTAACAGCGTCGAGAGAATTCCCGCGATTTCCTGCGGTTGGTACAAGTCCCGTACCATCGCCCGGCTTGCTACCATGCCCACACAACCACCGACCGCCAATACAAAACGCAGGCCAATCAGCCAGTGAACCTGCGTAACATACGCACAGGCAACCGCAGCGAGCGAATACAGAAACAGCCCCGCCAGCAAGGGCTTTTTTCGGCCAAATCGGTCCAGCAGCGGCCCGCAAAGCAGCTGACCCACCGCTAAACCCAAGAAGAAACTCGTCAGCGAATAAGCTACTGCCGAAACGGTCGCGTGCAATTGCTGAGCCATCACCGGGAATGCCGGTAAATACGTATCAATGGAAAAGGGGGCCAGGGCCATCAGAAGACCCAGTGTGAGGAGCGAAAGCACGGTTGGTTTCATCGGCTCTGAAGTTCGCCCAGGGCTTTAACAAATAGCTGCATCTCCTCGAGCGTACCCAAACTCAGGCGGCACCAAAATGTGCGGTGCATTTCCATCGTTTTCACCCGGATGCCTTTGGCAAGCATCTGCTTCTGAAAGGAGTTCCCCGGTAAGGGTAGAGCCATCAGGATAAAGTTCGTATACGAAGGAATGAACGCGTAACCCAGTCGGTTGAGCTGGCTATACACGTAGGATTTAACCCGTTCATTCTGCTGTACGTAGTGTAAATGAAAGGCGATGTCGTCCAGTGCCGCTGAGGCCGCATACAAGGCCAGCGAACTAATATTGAGGCCCGTCATGGCATTTACCTGATGGAACGGAGCCAAAAAGGCGGGTTGGGCGAGGAGGTAACCAATGCGTAAACCAGCTAACCCAAAGCCTTTCGAGAACGTCCGTCCAATAATGACGTTTTTCTTTTGAAGCAGTACACTCACCATACTCTGGGTATTCGCTGCTACGGCCAAATCCAGGTAAGCTTCGTCGATAAAAATGGGTACGCGTGGGGAGACGCTCTCGCAAAACCGCAGTAACGATTGCCCCTCGGTAATGCTTCCCGTCGGGTTATTAGGATTACAGATATAGACCATCCGGGTACGCTCATCGATGGCCGCTTCCATCTGCTCTAAATCGTGGGAACCATCGCTCCGGCAGGCAATGCTTTTGCACTGGGCACCAGTGGCTACTACCGTGTCCAGAAAGAGGGGGAACGTAGGCGTAGGGCAAACCAGGTTATCGCCGGGCTTGAAATAAAGCAAAGCCGTCTTTTCCAGTAAATCCGAAAGCCCTGCTCCCACAAGTACTTGCGAAACTGCCACCCGTTCCCTAGCTGCAATTTTAGCCGTGAGCATGGGCAAATCGCTAAAGACGTAACGATTCGCCAAGGGGAGTGCGGCCAGGATAGCCTGTTGGACGGTGGGAGAAACGCCATAAGGGTTTTCATTCGAGTCCAGCCGAAGCAACGTTTGTGCGGCCCCTTCCCTGGAAGTGGATGACCCTTGAAAGGCTACCGAATGCGGAGCGGGTACAGGAATGGATTTCATAGATTCATGACTAGGCTATAACTACCTAATCGGATTGTTGATGAAGTAAGGAAATCGCTGAAATCGGGGCAGGTACTATCATCCTGCCCCGATTCCAACCTACTGTTTAGATTCGGGTAATAGGAAAGCCTTCACGCAGTTCGATCCCAGTACCTTTTTAGCCAGACTTTGTACGGACTCTTTGCTCACCTGGTCAATTCGCTTCATCTGCTGGAGAATTTCCTGAGGCGACTGACCGTATTGATGACTGGTGACCAAGTGATTCATCCAGTACTGATTATCCTTGAGTTGTAATTCCAGCTGACGTTTGCTCTCCATTTTAAACTTGTCTACGTCCGTTTGCGAGGGGCCGGTAATCTTCAGGTGCTCTAGTAAATCCAGCGTTTTCGTGGCCAGTTCATCCACGCGTCCGGGACTGGTTCCGTAGCTAATGGCTAGCGTATAGCGGGGCTCGGGTAGTTTGAAAGCATTGGCGGAAGCTCCAATAAAGTAGACACCGCTTTCTTTTTCACGAATCTCTTCGACCAGCTTAATATTGAGGATTTCCTTGATGGCCGTTAGATTAATGGCGTTTTCGGGCGTGTAGGGTAATGCTCCGGAATAGATGAATTGAGCCGATGCTTTTTGTTCAATTCCCCGGAAAACGCTTTTGGATACCTGTCCCTGCAAGGGTCGAATGTGAAGATCGGTATAGGCTTCTTTTTTCTTCTGAGAAGGTAGGCTGCCCAGGTATTTTTCAAGCAGGGGCTTCAGTTCTTCTACTTTAAAATTACCCACGAAGAAGTAGGTGAAGTCCGCAGCGTTCGCAAAACGCTCCCGGTAGATCTGATACGCTTTTTGAACATTAATTTTGTCTACATCCGAAGGCTTTACGGGCATTCGACGCGGATGATACCCACCCATGACTGCCGTTAACGTATCCCGAAATACATTCTGCGGATTGGGAGTCGCCTGATTTTGTTCAAATTCATCTTTCAGGTTCGTCAGAAAACCCTGGATAACGGCTTCGTCCTTACGGGGTAATGTTAACCTGGCGTGCATGAGCTGAAAGGCCGTTTCGGCATCCTTGGGAGCAAACGAACCCGATAACCCTTCCGCTGTTTCGTTGATGAAGGTAGAAACGTTCACTACTTTTCCCGTCAGGTATTTGCGGAGCTGCGTGGAGGAAAAATCGGCCACGCCTCCCTGACTAACCAGATTATTCGTAAACCGGGCCGTATTGAAATCGTCGTAAAGAGCGGTACCGCCAAAGCTATAGCCTGTGAACAAAATCTCATCGTTTTTGAAATCCGTAGGCTTGAGTACCACTTTTACTCCATTCGATAGCGTCAGCTCCGTTGCATTGATTTCAGGGAGAGATTTCTCCGCAGTAATTTTCCCAGCCTTCGGTAGACTGGTCAGCAAGGACTTGGAAACCACTTCATCCACGTAGGGCGTAAGATTTTCGGCGGTATGATCAATCCAGGTCAATAACTGGGCTTGCGTCGGCAACGTGACTTTCTCTTTTTCGGGAGCCATTACAATAACAGCCCGGTTTTCCTTCGTCAGCAGCGTTTTAGGTAAAGCATTGATTTCTTCGAGCGTAATGCCGGGCAATTCGGCTTTAACGAATTGGGCGTACGAGTCAATGCCCATCGAAGTTTCATCGCCTACGAAATCGTACATATACTCCATGGCCAGCGTTTGGGAGGAGGTCTTGTCTTTTTCCTTCAATCGTCTCTCCACGTCTGATCCGAAATTTTGCTTGGCCCGTTCCAGCTCCGTAGCCGT
>NZ_JBMDWJ010000400.1:0-6207 GCF_048595215.1 Siphonobacter sp. | reverse complement strand
TCGTTTCACAATAACGGCGTCAATGACACTAAAGGCCGGATCGAGGAAAAGCTGCGTCGGTGCAAACGTCTTAAAATCGTAGGTCGTTGTGTAGTACATCCGGTGGTTATTATCCTCGTCCTCCACGCCCCGGGCAAACCGGTGCGGAATCGTGGACGCCCAGATGATGACGAACTGTCCCGTTTCCTCATCCATGAAAACTTCCGGAGCCCAGACGTTCACCGTGGCCGCTTCGTGTTCCATTACCGGAATGAATTGTTGCTCCGACCAGTGCATCAGGTCCTTTGAATTAGCGTATCCGAACCCCTTATCGCCCTTCCAGCTACAGGTCCAGACCAGGTGAAACGTGCCGTCTTTACCCCGTACCATCGAAGGGTCCCGCATGACTTTCTGCGTACCTACCTCGGGTTTCAGGAATACCTTGTTCAGATCCTTCCACTGATGGCCGTCGTGGCTGTACAATAGCCGCAATCCTTCATTGGCGGGTTCGTGAAAAGACGTAAACAGGAACGTGTCCTTGGTACACGAACTCAGACACAGCCATACGCCAATCATCCACGCTACCTGCTTCATACCTTGTCGATTACCAGTACCCAATCGTTCCCATCTTTGGGCTCGCCCGGTGGGTTAAATTCCTGCACGCCCTGATTGCTCACTTCGCCAATTTCGGTGTACTAGCCATCGCGGGGACTGTACCAGGAAGCTTTCACTTTAGCCCCCGGAATTTTGCCCATGTTCAGCCTGAAGGTCCGACCCGTGTAGGTGTAGACCAACGCGTAATCCGTACCGCGACTGGCCGTCAGATAATTATACCGTTCACCCTGATCGGCCACAAGCGACTGATCCGGTACGCGGTCGAAATATGATTTGGAAAGCAGCAGGTTTTTCAGGTGAATCATTTGCCCCGCCCCCTCGACGTCTACGGCTTTATCCCAGGTGAGTTTAGGGCCGTACGAGCTTCCCGACGTATCGTCCGTGCGGTGCATCTGCATGACTTCGTTGTCGCCGTAAGTATACCCGAAGGCTCCAGCCAGCACCGACCAATACCCGTAGCGACGCACGTCGGCAGCCGTCCAGCGGGGCTGGTTGACGTCGTGCAGACCGTGCGGAATGCCCTCGTACGAAGGCTCCCCGTCGATAACGGGTTTGACGGGTTTCCGGGCGTAATCGGCCTGAATGAATCGCCAGTTGTCTTCGCCGTGATGCCATTTATCGTTGCGAGAGGTATCCTGAGCGTAGGTACGGTGCCCCGACTGCACCATGTTAAAATCCATCCATTTTTCGACGTGAAACCAGTCCGAGGAGGTATACCGGCCCCGGGGATGGTAGGTAATCAGGTGATTGGGATCTTTTTCCCGAATCGTCGTACCGATGGCCTGCCAGACGTCCAGTCCATCGCTACCCTTGATGTCCCCGCCATTCAGCCAGATGATGTTCTTGCGGTCTTTATACCGGTTGGCCAGAAATTCGGCGTAGAGTTTCGCGTCCTCCGGCTTCACTTTGCCAGACTTCACGTTCGATCCCCAGATGGGTACGAGAGCCATGTATATACCTTTTTCGGCGGCTTTATCAATCACATAATCCACGTGATTCCAGAAGTCGTACTCTTCGGGTTTAGTGGGGTCATCGCCGTTTTCAATCCGCGTCGTCGCTACATTTTTGTTCACCAGGGCCGAATCGCCGTATACGTTTTTAGCTCCCAGCGTATGCAGTACCATCACCTGAATGACGTTGAAACCTTTCTGCTTCCGGTTTTCGAGGTACTGATCGGCCTGTTCGCGGTTGAGTTTTGTGAACAGCAGCCAGCCCGTATCGCCCAGCCAGAAAAAAGGCTCGTTATCGTCTTTAGTTGCCAGAAAGCGGCCATTGTCCGATACCTTCAGTAAACTCAGTGCGTTGGGTTTCTCGTCTTTTGCTTGTTCTCCCTTAGACTGACAGGCGGCCAACAGGGCCATCATGCCCAGAAATAGCCCTATTTTTTTCGTCATGACTATACGCAATTAATGGTCAGGCTTGGTATTATTCACTTTTACCAATGAATCTTACTAGAACAGACGCTCCCTTGAAAGGCTCTCCCCTATTGCCTTTTCTAACAAGAAAAATGCCTTTCTGACCTCAGGGGGCCATTTTTCAAACATAGAGGAGTAAACCCATGCGTACGTTGTAAGAACTTAGCATAGTTCTATACGATACTTTCCTGAGAGGGCAGTTAGACGGATTATTTTTTTTTTGAAAGATTTGCTCCGCTCACCCCGATTTAAAACCGTCATGGAATGATCGGGGTGGAATGGTTTCGCGTCTTAGACGCTTGACCAAAAACGCCCCGATTGCAAATCGGGGCGAACAGAAAAGCGGAGTTTCTATCCTTAATTATACCCCGGATTCTGCGTAATAATCGAATTTTGCTGCAGCACCGTTAAGGGTATCGGAGCGATCAGTTTCGGTTCCGTGGCGGGTTTGCCTTTGGTGGTCAGCACCGGAATGGCCCGGCTAGTACGTTTGAGATCAAACCAGCGGTGAAATTCCAGAGCCAGCTCCACCCGACGTTCGTGTTCCAAAGCCAGGGCCAACGTTCCATAGCGACCGGAAGGATAATTCGCCGAGCCATACGTCGGTACACCCGCCCGCGTCCGTACCTGATTCAGATATGTGGGATCGTCGGTGGCTTCGCTGAGCATTAGTAACAGATCGGCGTAGCGAAGTACCATGAAATTACTCAGACCCAGCACCTTACCCGTCGTTACTGGCGTCGTTTTGTCGTTCCATTTTTTCGGAAATTTGATGGACTGAAACACTCCTTTCGTATCCACGTAGCCCGTATCAATACTCGCCGTTTTGCGGGGATCGCCCGGTTCGTATTCGTTCCACAAATCATTCGTTACCTGATTGATACCACCTCCGATGTACCCCGTATAACTCACCGCCGGGAAAAACGTCTGGTAATACTCGCTATACGGACTCGTCGGGGAGCCGCCCAGAAACTGAATTTCAAAAATCGACTCACTCGTATTCTTGTTCGTATTCGACCACAGCGAAGCGTACATCGGCACCAGCGAATACTGCTTGCTGTCGTAGACGGCTTTCAGCACGCGGGCTGCGTTGGTTTTATCATTTAGCGTCAGGTATACTTTGCCCAGTAAAGTTTGGGCCGCTCCCTGCGTAGGCTTGCCTTTGGCTGTCGCCGAAGCCAGCGGCAGGTTTTCCGTTGCGTACTGCAAATCCGCAAGAATCTGCTGGTATACTTCGGCCTGCGGCTTTCGGGCGTAGGTATAACTTTCCGCCGCCGTAATGGGCGTCAGTACCAGCGGCACATCGCCCCAGGTTCGCACCATATTGAAGTAGTACAGGCCTCGCAAAAACAACATCTGAGCCCGAACCGACTTCTTATAGTCCTCATTCAGTGAAGCCGATTCTAGTTTCTGAATCACGATATTGACGTTGTACAGAGCCGAGTAGTACATCTGCCAGAACGAGTAGTTGATCGTATTGGTGGAATTGAGCGTGTAATCCCGGTACGCCCATTTGTCAGCCTGAATGCCCGCCACGGCGTTCAGCGTTACGTTATCCGACTGAATTTCTCCCGCGTACGAAACAGGCCCCTCAGGACCGTATATGGTGTACAGGGTGGCCATCGCGGCGTTGGCGGCCAGATCGAAATCAGCGGTAGTCCGGTAGAAATTTTCGGAGTTGGCGTTGGAAATTGGAGCCAGATCCAGGAAAGAATTCGTGCAGCCCGTAAGCGTCGCCAGCACGAGCATCAGCCCGTAAGCCGATTTTTTATATGAATAACGTTTCATAAATATCAGGTTTAGAAGTCCGCACGAATACCAAACGTAATGACCCGGGGTAGCGGGTACGAGCCGTAATCCACGCCGATCATGGCTCCGGAGGGGAAGCTCGCATTGCCCGTACTGCCAATCGTGCCGGTTTCGGTACTGATGGCGTTGTAGTTGGTGGGACGGTAGGTGGTGTTCTCGGGATCGATGTTCCGGTACTTGCTGAAGAGAAAGACGTTCTCGGCGTTCACGTACACCCGGGCCGAACGGACGGGCGTTTTGCTAAGCAGGCTCGTCGGTAGGGCGTACGAAACCCGGATGTTCTTCACCCGCAGAAACGACGCATCTTCCACCCAGTAGCTGGAAAATTTTTCCTGTAAACCCTTCGGCGAAATGGTGGGTTTGAAATGTTTGCCGTCACCCGGCTCGCTTTCGGAACGCCAGTAATTGGTCAGGTCTTCGTAGAAATTCCGGCCCGCGTTCCAGATGCCGAGGTAGCGAATATTCTGGTTTACGATTTCTCCGCCGTAGGAACCCTGCAACAGAAAGGACAGATCGAAACCCTTGTAGCTGAACGTATTCGTCATCCCGGCAATGAAATCAGGCTGATAATTGCCAATCGTGGTTTGATCGTCGGTGGTGATGCGACCATCGCCGTTGACGTCCCGCACGCGGGGATCGCCCGGCGTGGTACTCGGGTCGTGCGGATAGCCGTCGATTTCCGACTGGTTTTTGAATACGCCATCGAACACGTAGCCGTAAAAATTCGAAATCGGCTGACCGATCGCCGTCTTGACGCTCACGACGTATTCCGTATAAATGATCGGAGCATTCGAGGGCCCGAGTTTCAGGACTTTATTACGGTTCAGGGAAAAGTTAAGATCCGTCGTCCAGTTGAAATTTCCCACCACGTTTTTGGAATTGATCGCCAGTTCGAATCCCCGGTTCCGCATCCGTCCGATGTTGGTCAGTTGCGTCGAGAAACCCGTAATGTCCGGCACGGGCAGGTTCAGCAGCATGTCTTTGGTGACGGTATTGTAGTAATCCGCCGTGATGTTCAGCCGGTTGTTGAACAGCCCCAAGTCCAGCCCAATATCAAACTGGTTGTTCTTCTCCCAGCGTAAATCCGGGTTGGCGATATTCGTATTTCGCAGGCCGTTGGCGATGGCTCCGTTGCCCACGTAATTACTGCTGCCGAGCAAACTCACCGCCCCGTAGTTGGGAATCTGGTTGTTGCCCGTTACGCCGTAACTTACCCGGACTTTCAGGTTGCTGACGGCTTTGACGTTACTCATGAAATTCTCATCCGAAACCAGCCAGCCTGCCGATACCGAAGGGAACGTACCCCAGCGGCTGTTCCGGCCAAACCGTGAACTGGCATCCCGCCGCACTGCCGCGGTCAGAAAGTATTTGTTTTTGAAATTGTAATTCACCCGACCCAGATACGACAGCATCGACCATTCCGAAGCCGTGGTGCTTCCCGCCGAAACCGTCCCCGCATTGAGCGTTTCGACCAGATCGTTCGGGAAGTTATTGGCTCCTACTGTCGCGTACTCATCCCGCTGTTTCTGAGCCGTATACCCCGCCAGAGCCGTCAGTTTGTGATCACCGAATTGCTTGTCGTAGTTCAGCGTATTCTCGCTCAGCCAATTGAGGGAGTACGTCGAGAAATTCGTGGCCGCCGCGTCCAGTACCGAGGAGTAACCGTAGCCCTGCTTCGCCACGCGGTAGCTGTCGCCCCGGTTGTTGAAGAGATTGGCGTTGATACTCGTCCGGAATTTCAGGTCGTCGAGAATGTTGAACTCCGCGTAAGCCGTCCCTAGCGTATTGAACGAGCGGTTTTTCTTGTGGTAAAAGCGGGTCAGCGAATACGGATGCCAGAGCACCAGATCATTGAAGGGTACAAATCGGTTCCAGGTTGAGTTCGGGTCCAGTGGGCCGAGGTTACCGTTTTCGTTGTACACGGGATAAATCGGCGTACTCTGCAAAGCCAGACTGATGACGTCGCTTTTCCCCTGGGTTCCTTCCGTCCGGTCGTTGATTCCCGTGATGCCGAGGTTAGCACCAATGGTCAGGCGTTTCGAAACGGCACTTTTGATGTTCGATCGAATGGTCAGGCGTTTGTAGTAGTTTTGATCCAGTACAGCGTCCTGATCGAGATAGGCCGTTGAAAAGAGAAACTGCGTTTTGTCCGTTCCACCCGACACCGATACCTGAGCGTTTCGCAGCGGAGCCGTCCGGTACATGGCATCCTGCCAGTTGGTCCCATTTCCGAATAACTGACGGTTATTGAGGAAATCCTCGGGAATGCGGTACGAAGCCGTCCGGGCCGAATTGGGATCGGTGACCTTCCCCCCCGCCGCCACCCAGCCGTTGTTTTTCTCCGTGACGTAGTAGTCAATGTACTGCTGGGCGTTCATCATTTTAATCT
>NZ_JBMDWJ010000399.1:0-8152 GCF_048595215.1 Siphonobacter sp. | reverse complement strand
CAGATTTCCTAATATTCGGGTGGACAGGCGGGCAGCAGCGTTTCCGGCCTGAGCTTTCATTTCCAGCTGGGACGCTCGTACTTTGACAATCGCAAACTCAGCCGCTACAAAGAAACCATTGAGTAAAACTAAAAGCAGCGTGATTAAAAAGTTGAGTAACATGGTTTGGTTAAATTAATAAACATAAAGAGGGAAAGTGTGGGGATTAAAAACCTAGGATACGCCCTCGTTGGACTTGCTGCAAAAATCCATTGCCAGCCCCAATCCGGAAATCCGGTGATGCCCTGAAACAGCTTGCACGCAAAGCGTTTGAATATACGCACGTTTCTTTGCATGCAAGCTGTTTTTAGGCTTATTGCCAGCCGCCGCCCAAGGACCGGTATAAATCTACCAGGGATAAAAACTGGGAACGTTTAGTATTAATCAGGGATAATTCCGATTCCAGAACCGATCGCTGGGCCGTAATCACCTCCAGGTAAGTGGCGTAGCCCGTAGCAAAGAGATTATCCGAAGTCCTAGCTGCCTGTCGCAATACTTCGACCTGTTGCGTCTGGTAATCGGCCACGTTGCGGAAGTTTTCCAGTCCTTTCAAACTTTGTACCACTTCCGAAACGCCCCGTAAAATGACCTGCTGATACGCCAGGAAGGAACGATTCCGTTCGGCCTCGGTCACCCGTAAATTACCTTTGATAAACCGCCGATTCAGTACGGGGGCCGATAAACCGCCTAAGATACCCGCCGTCATGGACTCTACATTTCCTAGTACACCCAGCCGGAATGCGTTCAAACCGACATAGGGCGTCAGGTTCAGCGAGGGCAGAAATTCGGCTCGGGCCACGGCTACGTCGATGTTGGCGGCTTCCAGTTCCCGCTCCACCTGACGAATATCGGGGCGACGGCTCATGAGCTGAGCCGGTACCCCCGCCGCGACCGTAGCGGGGAGTTGCTGTTCACGAATCGAGATGCCCCGCTGGATGGGTTGCGGGTACCGACCCAGTAAGATGTTGATCTGGTTTTCGGCCTGAAGGATTTGCTGACGTACGCCGCCTTCCAGACTTTTTGTATTCAGCAACTGAGCGTTAAACTGCTGCACGGCCAGTTCAGTAACCCGACCCGCTGCCTTCTGTACTTCGACCAGCGACAGGGCTTGCTGCTGTAATTCGACGTTATCGCGAATGATTTCCAGTTCCGCATCCAGCGACAGCAATGTGAAATACAGGCGAGCTACCTCGGCCACCAGATCCGTTACAATGACGTTACGACCTTCCTGACTGGCCAGTACGCGGTTGTACGCGGCCCGTTTGCGGTTACGCAGTTTTCCCCAGAGATCAATTTCCCAGGAACTTCGAAAGCCTACAAAGTAATCCGGTACGGGATTCGGAATAATGCTAGAACCGGTTACGTACTCCGAAAAATTGGTATCGTAATTCCCTACGCCATTGAGGGTATAACGGCCGTAACGGTCCACCCCCGCCGAAACAACGGCATCTACCTGGGGCCGTAAGGCCGCCTGACTGATGCCGTACTGGGCCCGGGTTACTTCCAGGCGTTGTAGAGCCATTTTTACGTCCAGATTCCGGGCCAGAGCCGTATCAATCAACGCCACCAGATTGGCATCGGTAAACAGACGGTTATAAGGGTCGTTCCCGATACTCAGGGAATCCGTATTGGGGTCGTTTAAACTACCCGCGTAGGCCGAGGGTACGGGCACTGGAGCAAGGGTGGCGGGCGTATGCCTGACCCGACAACTGCTTAAACTCAATAGCCAGGCTGCGGCTAGGATAGAAAGAATTTGACGTTTACGATTCATGCACATACGTAGATTCAGTGGGGGAAGAAACCGAATCGGCTTCTGATTTAGAGCCCATTCGCTCCGCAAGTTTGGCAAAGATGACGTACAGACCGGGTACGACGACCAGTCCGAAAATGGTACCGATCAGCATACCACCCGCGGCAGCCGTACCGATCGAGCGATTGCCCAACGCTCCGGCACCCGTAGCAATACACAGCGGAATCAGACCCGCGATGAAAGCAAAGGAAGTCATAAGGATCGGGCGTAAACGCGTTACGGCTCCTTCCATGGCTGCTTTCACAATACTCAGACCTTCACGTTGCCGCTGACTGGCAAACTCCACAATCAGAATGGCGTTTTTACCCAAAAGTCCAATCAACATGACCAGGGCTACTTGAGCGTAAATATTATTCTGTAAACCCGCCAGTTGTAAACACAGGAACGAACCAAAAATCCCCGTAGGTAAGGAAAGGAGTACGGGCAGAGGCAACAACAGACTTTCGTACTGAGCTACCAGTAATAGGTAGACAAATAGCAGACACAGCATGAAAATATAAATGGCCTGATTGCCCGAGAGTACCTCCTCCCGCGACATGCCCGACCACGCAAATGAGTATCCGCGTGGTAATTCCTTGGCTGCTACTTCCTCGACGGCTTTCAGGGCGTCGCCACTACTGTAACCAGTGCCCGCATCCCCATTGATCAGAGCTGAGGTGTACATGTTATAGCGGGTGAGCTGCTCGGGACCGTAGACGCGTTCCAGTCGCACGAAATTGGAATAGGGCACCATTTCGCCTTTTTCGTTTTTTACGTGCATGGTGAGTACGTCTTCGGGCTTGGTCCGGTATTCGGGCGAGGCCTGTACCATCACTTTGTACATTTGTCCGAAACGAATGAAGTTAGAAGCGTAGAAACTCCCCATCAGGGTTTGCAGCGTACTCATGGCATTGTCGGCAGTAATTCCTTTCTGAGCAGCTTTATCTTCGTCAATATCCAGCATAAACTGCGGGAAAGTGGGGTCGAAACTCGTAACGACCTCACCCAATTCCGGCCGTTTCCGCAAGGCATCCATGAAATTCTCGGTAACTTTTTTGGTCGCTTGTAAGTCCCCTTTTCCGGTTCGGTCGAGCAGTCGAAGCTCAAAACCGCTGGAGTTACCAAAGCCGGGTACGGTTGGGGGTGGGAAATACTGAATGCTGGCTCCCTGAATATGCCGGGTCTCTTTGGTTAAGGCAGCGATAATATCATCGACTGTTTCCTTCCGTTCCTCCCAGCTTTTTAAGTTAACCATCGCCATTCCGTAGGAAGAACCCGAGCCATCCGTCATCAAACTAAAACCGGCTAGGGTCGATACGTTCTCAACGGCGGGCATTTTCGCCGCCACTCCCTGAATTTGATCGAGTACTTCTTCGGTTCGTTTCACCGTAGCTCCCGCGGGGGTCGTCACGTTCACGTAAATCATGCCCTGATCTTCCGTAGGAATAAAACCGCTGGGCAGAATGGTATTGATGCCCCAGGTACCCGCTACGAAAATCAGTAATATACCCACCGTTACGACCCGTCGGCTGATGATGCGTTTCAGCAAGCTCTGGTAACGACCCGTTAGACAATCAAAACCCCGGTTGAATGCATCAAAGAAGCGATCTAATAGATTCTTCTTCGCACCTGCCGCGTGTGGACGCAGCAGTAAGGCACACAAAGCAGGCGTGAGCGTCAGAGCGTTCAAACCTGAAATCAAAATCGCTACGGCCAGCGTCAGCGAGAACTGCCGATAGAAAATCCCCACGGGACCCGACAGGAACGCTACCGGGACGAATACGGCGGACATCACCAGCGTAATGGCAATCAGAGCCCCGCTGATTTCCCGCATGGCGGCAAACGTTGCCTGGCGGGGTGATAAATGTTCCTGCGTAATTTTAGCGTGGACGGCTTCCACAACCACAATCCCATCATCCACGACAATACCGATGGCCAGTACCAAAGCGAACAAGGTCAGCAGGTTAATTGAAAAACCGATAACACTCATGAAGGCAAAAGACCCTACTAAGGCGACCGGTACCACCAGGGCACAAATCAACGTTGATCGCCAGTCCTGTAGGAAGAGAAATACAACGATGAACACCAGCACGAACGCTTCAAACAGGGTCCGTACCACTTCGTGAATGGAGGCATCGAGGAAGCGGGAAACATCGTAGGCAAAATTATAGGTCATGCCCGGCGGAAACGTCTCTTTCTTGAGTTCGGCCATCCGCTGTTTAACGTTGGCGATGATCTCGCGGGCGTTGGAGCCGGGACGTTGCTTGAGCATGATCGCCGCGGAAGGACGTCCATCGGTTTTGGAAAGCACATCGTAATCCAGGGAGCCAAATTCTACATCGGCTACATCTTTTAGCCGCAGGATCGAACCGCTGGGATCGGCCCGCAGGACAATGTTTTCGTACTGTTTGGGTTCGAAAAATTTACCGGTGTAGCGAAGCACGTACTGCAAAACCTGCGGAGCCCGGTCGGCACTCTCCCCGGCTTTTCCCGGAGCGGCTTCCACGTTCTGCTGACGAATCGCTTCGATCACTTCTTCGGGGGAAAGGTTATAGGCGGTAAGCCGGTCCGGTTTGAGCCAAACCCGCATGGAGTACTCCCGGGAACCCATAATATCGGCAAAGCCTACGCCGTCGATGCGTTTCAGCTCGGCCAGAATGTTAATATCCGCGAAATTGTAAATGAACTTTTCATCGACGGTAGAATCATCACTGAAGATGTTCAGGTACAATAGCATACTGTTCACTTCCTTCTCCGTAATTACCCCGGCTTTGATGACTTCCTCGGGCAACTCATCCAGCACGGCCGTCACGCGGTTCTGCACGTTCATGGCCGCCAGATCAGGGTCCGTACCGACTTCAAAAAAGACCTGAATCAGGGTGGTACCGTCGTTCCCGGAAACGGAGTTCATGTACACCATACCGGGTACCCCGTTGATGGCCCGTTCGAGCGGTGTAGCAACGGCCTTGGTACAAACTTCGGCGTTGGCTCCGGTGTATTTCGTGGTAACGGTGACCGACGGGGGAACAATATCGGGAAACTGCGTCACGGGTAAACCCGTCAGAGCCAGTACCCCCAGTAGCGTAATGACTACGGAGATAACCGACGACAGCAGCGGCCGTTTAATGAATATATCAAACATGAGTTCATTTATTTTTTATGATTGTTCATGGACAGGTATTTTGTACCCTAAGCACAGCTGGCCTTTCAATTCCTTACTAGAATTGTCAGCGTCGCATGCGATAGGGCACCATTTGGCTTGTTGTCGTTTCGGCAACAACTTCTTTGAACCAATCCTTACCAGCCATCAACTCTGCATTCATTAGTCATCAGCGTACGAAAACCATACGTTTACATCACCTTGACGGCATTCTCTTGCGACATACCGAGGCTATCGCTGGAGATAGGTTTGGGGGTAATTTCTTCGCCATCCCGTACGTTCTGAATGCCTTCAAAGACGATGCGTTCGCCGGGCTGTAACCCCGAGCTGACGATGTAATGTTTGCCGACCCGGCCCCGGGGAACGAAACTGCGGGATTTGACTTTTCCCGCCTGATCTACTACAAAGACGTAGTTCTTATCCTGTACTTCAAAAACGGATTTTTGCGGGACGAGCAGGGCATTGGAAACCTGGGTACTGATCCGGATTTTACCGGAAGAGCCGTGCTTCAACAGTTGCTTGGGATTAGCAAACCGGGCCCGGAAGGCAATCGTACCGGAGCCGCCTTCAAACGTACTTTCCATCACTTCGATGTGACCTTTGTAAGGGTACAGGGATTCGTCGGCCAGCAGCATTTCTACTTCTTTGCCTCCTTTACCCAGCAGATTCCGGTTGTTTTTGATGAAACCCAGGTACTCGCGTTCCGATACGTCGAAATAGGCGAACACCTCGTGAATGTCCGAAACGGTCGTTAGCAGAGCCCCTTCTTCAATCAGACTACCGATTTTAAAGGGAATCCGGTTGATGACGCCATCGAACGGAGCCCGGATCTGAGCCTGCGTCAGTTTCAGGGCCGCCGCCTGATGCGACGCCCGAGCCTCGTCGATTTCGGCCCGTGCCGCTTCCAGTTTGGCCTGAGCCAACTCCATCTCCGAGGGCGATACCACTTTGCTAGCCAACAGCAACTTTACCCGCCCTACCTCTACTTCGGCCGTTTTGGCTTGTGCCTGAGCAATTTTTAAGGCAGCCTTTGCCTTGTCGGCCTCTACCTGATATTCGGCGGCGTTCAGACTGAACAGTACCTGTCCTTTCTGAACCCGCTGTCCTTCGTCTACGTGAATTTTTTCGAGAAAACCTCCTACACGAGCCCGGATTTCTACATTACGAACTGCCTCAAGCGTACTCACATACTCACGTTGTAATTCCGTAGATTGTTGGGTAAGCTTTACGACGGGCAAGGTCAGTTTTTCGTCCGTTTGATCGGACTGCTCCTGCTTGGTCTGACAACCCGTCAACCACGCACCGAGCAGCATGGCCCCAAAGCCTATGCTCTTTTTCATAATAACAAGCGGTAAATCGTCCGTAGGCTGCACGCGTTGAGTCAGCATTCTACGAAACCAGTGAAGAAAGAATGGAAAAGAAACGCAGCCCGTCCAGACAGCAGGGTATAAGCGTACTGCCTCAACGTTCGCTGAGTGAAGGAAAAGATTTTATGCAGTCGCCTGGGGGGGAGGCAAAGAAATTTCCATCAGGCAGTGCAGCAACTCAATGGAAGGTTCAGGGGTACGAACTTGGGGTAAGGTTACTACCGTAGGAACCGGCGGTAGTAATCGAAAGACCGCAACAAAGCAGTAGTCTTGCTGGAATTTGGCGAGGTCGCTATCCTCATCGGGATCATCGTGTTCAGGAATGACGTCTTCGAGCCCTAGGCCTTTCTCCAGCACAAACTCAATGAGGCTTTCCATGTCGTTGATCGTCGGATCTTCATGCGTTTCACCGCTTTCCGAATGAATTACGATGTGGTCGGGCGTGTCAATGCTCAGGTTGATGACGTGTAACGCCATCACCAGACAAAACATCTGATACAACCACCAACTTCGTTTTCTTTTTTTCATTCGGTCCAATCAACCCCATACAAAACTAAATCTAAACTAGCCCTAATGCCTAAAAAGTGGATAAATCTTAAAACAAATTGTTTCTATCCTACTATTACTTGTTGATTTAATGATATTCTAATCCTACATACTAGGGAAAGCTATGTTTTGGTGTATAGAAAATGTGGGGCGATTTTTGCCGGTTGCATTGACGATTCATAACCTTTTCAGCGAAAAATAGGATCGCATGGCTCATAAAATCGCTTACTTTTGTTCCTATAGCTTCTTATCTAAAGTCATGCATTTTGAAACCCTTGCGTACTTACAAACCGGTACCCCTCGCCAACAGGAAGCGTATCGGATACTAACGCAGTATCAGGTTTTAGAAAAACTCAGCGGGTACGATCCACTACTGGTTGGAACGATCCCCCTGAATATCGACATCGAGAGCAGCGATCTGGATGTGATCTGTCATTGGCAGGATCAGCAGGAGTTTATTGATACAGTACGAGATTCGTTTAGCGGTTTGAAGGATTTTCGGATTCGTGAAAATCAGGAAATCGTGGTCGCGACGTTTAGACTGGATACGTTCGACATTGAAGTTTTTGGACAGAATCTTCCCACTCGCCAGCAACTAGGCTACCGTCATATGCTCATAGAAGATCAGTTACTTCGGCAATACGGCGAAGACTTCCGCCAACAGATCCTTGCGTTGAAACGCCAAGGCTATAAAACGGAACCGGCATTTGGTAAAGTACTCAAACTTACCGGCGACCCCTACGAGCAGTTACTACGCTTCGAATGATCTACCGTTGTATTGCAACATGACACGATTGATGAGTACCTTAAATATTAACATGTGGTATACTTCTTTAGCATAACATTCACTCACCCGTATACCCAATGAATCAAGCTATGATATGCCCGTTAATCCTGGTTGTAGAAGATGATAAAGAGTACCAGGAATTACTGGAAAGAGGCCACAAGAGAAGCCAAATTTCTTGTGAGTTTAAGATAGTAGATTCGGCGGAAGAGGCATTTCAGTATCTGGAAAATCATCATACAATTCCCAATCTTATTTTGCTGGATTATGATTTGCCCGGCATGGACGGCCTGCAAATGGTAGAAGAGCTGAAAAAGTCGTCCTATCGGGCTCTGCCCATTCTTATGTTTTCCGTGCACAATCGTCCGCAACTTATTGAGCAGGCCTACGAAAAAGGAGTGAGTTCGTTTATTCCTAAACCCGATGGTTATACCTCGATTATCGAACTTTGGCACAGCATCTGTACC
>NZ_JBMDWJ010000398.1:0-9047 GCF_048595215.1 Siphonobacter sp. | reverse complement strand
TTCTTCTATCATAAATTCGTCGATTCTACCTACAAGATGGGTCCAATGGTGGAACAGGTCGTGGGAACCATGGCCCTGCGACTCGCCAACGCGGACATCCTACCCTATGATTTGGTTCGCTACGCCAGTGACCTGACCACGCACCTGAAGGCCGCCGAGAAAGCGATCAAGGCCTACGCTCCTACGTACTCCATCGAACCCTTACTAGCCACAGTAGCGGATCTGAAAAAGAATGCGGAAGCAGCGGAAGCAGCCCGCCAAAGTTATCTGGCGGCGGGTCGTACGGATAAAGCTCAGGAACTCAACAAGATTATGCTCCAGCTCGAACAGTCGTTCATTGATAAGAAAGGAATGGCTTTTGGCTCTTGGTACCGCTCCCTGTACGCATCCTCGGATCCGTACAGTGGTTATGCGTCCTGGATGTTGCCCGGCCTATTGTACGAAGCTTCCTTAAAATCGACCGCGAATTTGCCGGACCTGGAGAATCGGTACAAAACGGCGATTCAGTCCCTGAGCGGTAAGCTGGCTAACTTAGTACAAACGGTAAACAATAGTGCGGGGGCTTCGCTGGGCGGTAGTAAATAGCCTCTTTCAAGGGTTTCCATTCAGGCAGGAAAAGATCACTAGCTCGACTAGCTCGCCCCGATTTATAATCCTCATGGCATGAATCGGGGTGGCACTAGTTGAGCGTTTTTGACGCGAATCCTTAACATCTTATCCCCCGCATTGCATACGGGGCTATTGAAATTGAACCCCTCCGGGGTTACATCTTCACGTCTGTTCCCCGGCTCGCCCGATCATTCCATGAGGGTTATAAATCGGAGCGAGCCGGGTGAATGCTAGTCGGGCGTCTCCGACGTAAACTCAATTTCCTACGTATGCCATTCCGGCATTTCTTTCGCACCCGTCACCGGATCCTGCGATGGCATGGGTACGGCAGTAATGTTTCGATCCGCTTGGGGACGGTCGCCTTTTTCACCCTTTAGTAAATCCCAGTCTTTGCCTTCGGGATACGCTCCTACTACACCAAAATCACTACTGGCTTCGAGCTTCTTGTGACCAACGCCCGCCGGAATCACCAGCACATCACCCGCCTGTACGTGGATCGCCTGCCCTTTTTCGCCACCAAGCTGCAAGGTGGCCTGGCCGCTATACACGCCCAGTACTTCGTGCGAAATACTATGGTAGTGGTGATAGGGATATACCCCGTTTCGCCAGGAATTACGCCAGCGATGTTCGGCAAAAAGCGTCTCGAATCGTCGGGCCAGATCCTTTTCTTCCGGTTTAAAAACCGCGGAATAGACCAATAAGGGCAGGACGCTGTTGGGAATTACGCCATCATCTTTGAAATGCAAACGTTCCGGTTTCATGAAAGAAGGACGCGTTAAAGGAGTATGAAAGTGCAGACAGCCCAGCGAAAGAAGTATACCAATCTTTGCGAACGTAGCCTTTTCGGCACGCCCCGTCGCTAAAAATGCGGCGAGTATCGGCTAGTGTTTTCCGTTGCCTAACGTCCGTTTTAAAGCCTGCGTATAGGTCAGTAAACAATCGCAACCAGCACCGTGAAATACGCAATCACTTATTCCTTACTAGCCCTTGCCTTACTGACGGGCTGCAAAAAAGATACGGATGCGACTACGCCCGCTACCCACTCGGAAGAAAATACGCCGATTAACCAATGGATTTACGAGCAAATGCAGGCCTATTATCTCTGGACGGATCAGCTACCGGTGGAAAATACGACCGACCAGACCCTCGCTCCGGAAGATTATTTTAATTCCCTGCTCTACACCTATCATGCAACGACGAATCCGCAGGGCGACCGTTTTTCTTACCTTTCTTCGGATGCCGAATCGCTGGAAGCGGCCCTTAACGGGGAGAGTCTGACGACAGGTATGCAATTCCGGCTCTTTTACCGGGATAATGCGAATGTAAACGTCGTGGGTCAGGTCCTGTACGTACTGAAGAATTCACCGGCCGATCTGGCCGGTTTCAAACGGGGGGATGTGTTTACGAAAGTGAATGGTACGACATTGACCGTTAACAACTACAGTGAATTACTGTATGGGTCGGGAACGACGTCGACGTTTACCCTCGGTACAGTCAATACCACCACGGGCACCCTGGATGATACCAGTACCACCCGATCCGTAACGGCAACGACTTTTCAGGAAGATCCGGTTTACCTGGATTCCGTATATACCGTCAACGGTAAGAACGTAGGGTATCTCTTGTATAACCAGTTTGTATCGAGTCCGAATGGTTCATCCAGCAATGCGTACGACACTCACCTGCGGCAGATTTTCGCCCACTTTAAAGCGGCGGGTATTCAGGAGTTGATTCTGGACTTACGCTACAATCCCGGTGGATCGGGTGCTACGGCTATCAATCTGGCCAGTATGATTGTTAAATACAGCGGTGCCGATCAGGTTTTCTACCGCGAAGAATACAATACCGAGCTGAATAAGTATCTGCAGCAGCAGTACGGTAGCGATTCGTTCAACGCTTATTTTACCAATGAAGCCAGTAACGTGGGAAATCAGATCAGTAAGGTAACCATCCTGACATCTGAATGGACGGCCTCCGCGAGTGAACTGGTGATCAATGGATTAAAGCCGTACATGAACGTCCAGTTGATTGGTGAAACCACGTACGGAAAAAACGTAGGTTCGACCACCCTCACCGACGCTTCGGGTAAGATCAAATACGCTCTGCAACCCATCATTGTTAAAGTATACAATAGCCTGGGGCAATCGGATTACACGGCGGGATTTACGCCCAATATTGTACTGTCGGAACCCTTTAACCTGTATCCGCTGGGCAGTACGCAGGAAGCCTTATTACAAACAGCTTTGTACGGAAGCAATACTTCCGGTCGGCAGGCGGCGGGCATTCATGCCCTGGCTTCTTCGCTAACTCAGAAAACGCTATTTGGGAAACTACTGATTCGAAGCAAAGATCAGCGTATTCAGTCTTTTTTTAAAAATCGGTTTTAGTACCCGGATAGCTTGTATTACAAACGAGAAAGGCTACCTCATGGGGCAGCCTTTCTCGTTTGTAGTAAGTCAGTATTAATTCAAGACAACCACTTCGGTGGTGGTGGTATCCACTGGTTTTCCTTTATCCTCGGGGAATACGAAGTTAATCGGGCGTTCCACTTTTTCTTCCAGCAGAGCCACTTTCAACACGTCTTCCACCCGGTCGGCATAGTGGAACGTCAGATCCTGGATGTACGATTTATTGATTTCTTCAATGTCCTTACGGTTCTTCGTACACAGGATTACTTCCTTAATACCGGCCCGTTTGGCCGCAAGAATTTTCTCCTTGATACCACCTACGGGAAGCACTTTTCCCCGCAGGGTAATCTCACCCGTCATGGCCAAATTCGACTTCACTTTCCGCTGCGTAAAGGCCGAAGCCATCGAGGTGATCATCGTAACCCCCGCCGACGGTCCATCTTTCGGTACTGCACCCGCCGGTACGTGAACGTGCAGGTTATAGTACTCGAAAAGTCGTTCGTCGATGTTGAGTTCTTCGGCGTGAGCTTTCAGGTAACTCAGGGCGGTAATGGCTGATTCTTTCATGACATCGCCCAACTGACCCGACAAGGTAAGCGTACCACGTCCCCGGTTCAGGCTTGATTCAACGAACAGGATTTCACCACCCACGCTAGTCCAGGCCAGACCCGTCACCACGCCCGCGGTATCGTTATTGTCATACTCGTCCTTGTCAAACGTTTCGGGACCCAGCAGTTTGATTACATCTTCGGGCCGAACGGTTTTGGGATACTCTTCCTCCAGAGCGATGGCCTTGGTAATTTTCCGTACCAGTGAACCTATTTTCTGCTCCAGGGCTCGTACGCCCGATTCGCGGGTGTAGCCTTCGATGATTTTCTGGACAGCCGCATCAGTAAAATTCAGCATTTTACCATCCAGTCCGTGTTCGTGTTTTTGTTTAGGAATCAGGTACTTCTTACCAATTTGTACCTTTTCTTCCATCGTATAACCCGTCAAGTCGATGATTTCCATCCGGTCGCGAAGAGCAGGCTGAATGGGTTCAAGCGAGTTGGCTGTTGCAATGAACAGCACTTTCGACAGGTCGTATTCTACTTCCAGATAATTATCCTGGAAACTGCTGTTTTGCTCGGGATCCAATACTTCCAGTAAGGCCGAGGATGGATCGCCCCGGAAGTCACTCGATACCTTATCGATTTCATCCAGAATGAATACGGGATTGGAAGATTTCGCCTTCCGAATGTTCTGGATGATCTTACCCGGCATGGCACCAATGTACGTTTTCCGGTGGCCCCGGATTTCGGACTCATCGTGTACGCCACCCAGAGCCATCCGCACGTACTTACGTCCGAGGGCTTTGGCTACGGATTTACCCAGCGAAGTTTTACCCACGCCCGGAGGGCCATACAAGCACAAAATGGGGGCTTTCATGTTACCCTTCATTTTCAGTACGGCCAGGTATTCAATAATGCGTTCTTTGACTTTCTCCAGTCCGAAATGATCCTGATCCAGAATCTTCTGGGCTTTTTTGAGGTCAAAGAAATCTTTGGTATGCTCGTTCCAGGGTAGGTCCACCATCAGTTCCAGGTAATTCATCCCAATGGGATACTCCGGCGACATCGGGTTGGTCCGACGCAGTTTGCTGATTTCTTTCTGAAACTGTTCACTAACCTCCTTACTCCATTTCTTCTGAGCAGCTTTAGCCTGTAGAGCGTCAATTTCCTGTTCGGGCGAGTCAATGCCCAGTTCTTCCTGAAGGACTTTGATCTGCTGACGGATGTAGTAATCCCGCTGTTGCTGATCAATTTCACTACTAGCCTTGGACTGGATTTCCCGTTTCATTTCCAGCAACTGAATATCCTTCAGCATCACTTCGAGCAGCTTGGTAGCCTGTTGCTGTGAATCAAACGTTTCCAGCAAGGCTTGCTTCTCAGGCTGATCGGCGTTGGTATTCGCTGACAGGAAATGAATCAGGAAGTTATTGGATTCAATGTTATCCAGGGCAATCTGAGCTTCGCGGGGAATTTCCGGATTCAGATTCAGACTTTTATGAGCGGCATCCCGCAGCGATTGAATCAGAGCTTTGGCTTCGCGGTTAGGTTTAGCGGGGAAATTATCATCCACGTACGAAACCTTGGCCAGAAAGTGCGGCTCTTCTTTCAGAAATTCTTCAATCTGGAAACGCTTTTTCCCCTGTACAATAATGGTGACATTACCATCGGGTAAAACAATCATTTTAAGGATATTAGCCAGCGTACCGACCCGGTAGAGATCATCCGCAGTGGGTTCCTCTTTCTGAGGATTCGCCATGGCCACTACACCTACTACTTTATTCTTGGACTTATACTGCTTTTTAACCAGACGAATGGACTTCTGACGACCTACAGTAACCGGAATAACCATTCCCGGAAACAACACAATGTTCCGGATGGGTAAGATGGGCAATTGTTCGGCATAGGTAGCAGGATCATCATTATCATCGAAATCTCCGGCAGACAGCGGAATCATTTCCATACTGTCAAAATCAGACATTTCGACCAGACGCAGGTTAGCAAGGGAATCCGTCTTTTTATTATTCATATAGCAAGTACCTGTCATGTTGGCAGGAAAAACAATCGATCGAAAAACGAAACTACGAAAAAGTTCGCGGTAGGTATAAGGCGAAAGGACTGTGCCAGGAATTAATTACGTAGTGGCTCAGCCCTAATCAGTGCTTAAACGTATCGCTCTTCGGCAATATGGAAAAATAATATACCATATTTTTACAAAACTTTTGCCACCCCGTAGTTTTGATTTTGTAGTCACTTGATATGCCCTTAGTTACTGATTCCTCGTATCATGCTCCATTCTGGATGCAGAATGCTCATTTTTCCACGATTTATCCGAGTACGCTTCGACGCGTAGCCGGAATAACGTATACTAGAGAACGTTTAGAATTAGCGGACGGTGACTTTCTGGATATAGACTGGAGTTTCGCCCATCAACCCCATTCTTCCAACCCTCCGCTGGCTTTGCTTACGCACGGCTACCTGGGAAATTCGACCCGTCAGTATATGCTTGGAGCCGTACGGGCCTTTAATGAAGCGGGCTTCGATGCTCTGGCCTGGAATCACCGCGGTTTAAGTGGAGAGGCTAACCGCCTGGAAAAAATGACGACCCACGGCAGTACCGACGATTTGGCGGAAGTGGTCCACTATGCACTGGCGAAAGGGTATACCTCGATTTCGCTCGTTGGCTTTAGTAAAGGTGGGAATTTAGCCTTGAAGTACGCGGGCGAGCAGGGTTCGCAGCTCTCAAATTGTATCCAGTCCTTAGTGGCTGTCTCTACGCCTACGGATATGCCGGGCAGTATGGCCGCCTGTCGGGGTACCTTCTATGAATGGTACTTTCTGCGAAAATTACGGAAGTTTCTGTCGACGCGAAAGCATCTGATCGATCAGCAGTTATACGCTCAATTTGATCGCTACCGTACCCTCGACGACTTCTCCAACGAATACATTTCACCCTTTTTTGGCTGGAAGGACTACGCAGAAGCGACCTCGGCTCTACCCTACCTTCCCAATATTCGGGTACGGAGTTTGCTGCTTAATGCTCAAAATGACCCCATTCTTTCGCCCAGTTGTTCCCCCAAAACGCTGGCCCGGCAATCGGATTACCTTTGGCTGGAAACGCCCCGTTTGGGCGGCCATTGCGGCTTTTATGAAGCTTCGAAAGATGGACTGTACTGGGTGGACCGCCGCATCGTGAATTTTGTGCAACAGGAATCAAAGCTTTAGTACGCCGAAGCTGTGATTTCATCGTACTGGCTGTTGTACTAAAGTCGCCAGTACCCAGTTATACGCTTCCGGAAGTTTTAATTTTCGGAAGCGTATAACCGGGACATGACTCTCCGTCTATTATTCCACGTAATCCAGTTCTTTGGCAAAGGTTTCTTCCACGCTCCAGTTGGAAATAAAGGCCAGGAGCAGACACGCTATTCCTACCGTAAGGGCCGAACCAATTAGGCCCAGCGAAGGAATAAAGGCTTTAAACAGAATACTGATGGGAATCACGGCTCCGCGAACGAAATTAGGAATAGTAGTCGTAACCGTAGCTCGCAGATTGGTACCAAATTGCTCGGAAGACATCGTGACAAACATGGCCCAGTAGCCCGCAAAAAATCCAAGAGCAAAACACAGCCAGTAAAAACCCTGCGGCGATAATCCGCTGGAATTCACGTAAAAAATAACTAGTGAAGATAGAATAATGAGATAAAAATAGATCGCTTTTTTCCGGCTACGAATCTGCTGACTCAACAAACCAACCCCTATATCTCCCAGTGAAAGTCCGGCGTACAGGTAAGCGATGGTGAGGTTAGGTCGGATGCCGCTTACGCCCAGGGCTTTCACTAACTCCGGTGCGGAAAGAACCAGTACCGAGATCACGTACCAGATGGGAATGCCAATGAAGATACAGGCCAGGTATTTCTTGAATCGGGCACCGTTCGTAAACAGACTCAGGAAATCGCCTTTCGTCACGTTGGAATGTTCGGTCTTCTCAAATAGATCCGACTCATAGGTACCGATTCGCAGCGTCAACAAAGCCAGACCCAGACCGCCACCGATGAAGTACAGCACCCGCCAGTTCGGAATCCATTCCGGCAGCAATGCCGCAAATACGGCCCCCGAAGCTCCAAAGCCTGCTACGATCAGCGTTCCGTACCCTCGTTTTTCTTTGGGCATAGTTTCATTGACGAGGGTAATTCCGGCCCCCAGTTCACCAGCCAGCCCCACGCCCGCGATGAAACGCAGGACGGCATATACCGTCAAATCGTTAATGAGTCCGTTGATGGCATTGGCCAGCGAATACATGACAATCGATCCGAATAGTACGGATTTACGGCCTTTCTTATCACCGATGACGCCCCAGAAAATACCCCCGAGGAGCATCCCGGCCATTTGCCAATTAAATAATGTAGTGCCCTGAGCCAGTAATTGATCTTCAGGAACGCCGAGTTCCCGCAGGCTGGGATTACGAATGACACCGAATAAAATCAGGTCGTAGACATCCACAAAATAGCCCAGTGCCGCTACCAGAATGAGCGTATAGGCCGAACGTGTAGAAGACGTAGACAGGGGTACTGAAGTTGACATGGATTGCAATGGGGTACGTTAAAAATCCGGCCAAAATACGGTAGTCCTGCAAAACATCCAATGGTCTAAACTTTTTTAATTTCTGTTTAATCTTCTATTTTATTTGGTATTTATCCCATATTCCGGCGAGAAATATCCCAATACCCGATTACATTCAGAACAACAAAGTATCCGATACTAATCCATTCATGCTTTTGTAACAGACCCTCCGGCTGTAACCGAGAAGACAGAATCGTATACGCATACGGAAACCAGTCAATGTATTCCCATTTCTGTTGTAATAGAATGGTTGCCAGTACTAATCCCATCAACGCCATACCGATGGGTACGATGAGGTTCTTGATTCGGGTAGCGAGCCAGTAGTGAATGCCCGATATCGCCAGCGTTGCCAGATAAGCTTTCGTCGTCGCTTTCAGCCACATCGTCAGATCAGGTCCCTGATTACCAAAACCATATTTTTCGTTGATGAACGACAGAATGAACCCGGCTACTAAAATGAGAAGGTTGAACAGAATGAAATTCAACAGTATTAACGCCTGAATGAGCAGCAGCTTTCCTAACCAGACGGAGGCTCTGGGGAAGGGCTGCGTAAAAACGTACTTCCAGGTATTGGAACGGTGTTCAATATTCACCACCATGCTGTTGATCAGTACAATGAAAAAAGGCAGGAATAGAGCAATGTTGATTTGCCAGCAGCGACCCGCCAACAAATCCCAGGCACTGATAGAGGCCTTCGCTGGCATGAAAAAGTTTTGGGGTTTGGCCAGGTAGCCAATGCACAAAAGTACCGGAGCGAAGGCCGCACCCGCCAATGTCAGCCAGAAAGCGGCGGTATTGCGGGTTTTCAGCATTTCAATGCGAAAGGATTGAGGAATATAGGTGAGGAGCATTGGTTTGGTGT
>NZ_JBMDWJ010000397.1:0-8154 GCF_048595215.1 Siphonobacter sp. | reverse complement strand
AATTGGAGAGTCAAGTAAAACAATATAGTTAGGTGTCAGACTGCTAGCATTGCTGTAGGGAGGGTAATCTACCTTTGACCTTGCCAAGTTTAACTCCTACCTTGGCGAAGCCATAAAAAACCACCCATGCTAATCGAACCCCTCTCTTCCCAAACCCTCCCCGCATTAGTAACCCTCGTCCTGGCCTTGTGGCCGGAATGCTCGTTTGAGGAAGAGTGGGAGAATTACCAGCGGTTGCTTACGGCCAGGGACGAAATTTGCTATCTGGCGAAAGAAGGACCGGAATATATCGGTTTCATTCATCTGACCCTGCGGACGGATTACGTGGAGGGAGCTTCGCACTCGCCGGTGGCCTACGTGGAAGGCTTGTACGTAAGACCGGAATTCCAGCACCAGGGCATCGGGCGATTGCTGATGCGGGCGGGGGAGAATTGGGCTCGGGAGAAAAACTGCCTGGAAGTGGCTTCGGATACGGAACTGGACAATACGGAAAGTCTGGTCTTTCACCAGAAACTGGGCTTTGAAGAAGCAAACCGAATCGTGTGTCTGATCAAACGGTTATAAATTGGTTGACAGCCTTTCCTGAGTAGTTTCTAGTAATCAGACATTGCTGCTAATTCTTTCCTGCGTATAGGAGTTAGCGTATCGGGCAATCTGACTGCTTTACCTCACTTGAGTTCGTACGCTGAATCGGTGTAATTCTTTCCTCTATTCAAGTATTTTCCGGGTATATCTCCACGGGGAGATGACGCTGAGTGGTACCTGAACTTGAGAGATTCACAGATGTTGATTAAAGCCTCACTTATTTATGAGTTCATCCCTGACAACCTAGAACAGATATGCTGAAATTTATATAACTTGTTTACACACAGGAACGAATCACCTCTATCCACTAAAAACGATTAATTATCAACAGAACCTCTACAACTATGAAAAACGCATCCAATCGCCGGGAATGGCTCCAGAAAACGGTCCTGTTCGGCTCAGCCGTACTAGTCGGGAAAAATCGGGAATTGCTTCCGGGTACTGCGGCCGCTCCGGCCGTGGTTCGTCGCATTCCGATTAGCGTTTCGACGTACTCGTACTGGCATTTTCAGGAGCAGAAGTATCCCATTGAGAAAGTCATTGAGGATGCCTCCCGAATCGGATTTGACGGCGTCGAGATTCTACATCGCCAGATGACCGATGAAACGATTGCCTATCAGAACAAACTCAAGCGAATGGCCTTCGATAATGGTTTGTCGCTGCCGCTCCTGTCCATCCACCAGAGCTTCGTCGATCCCGATCCGGCCAAACGCAAAAAAGACATCGAACATACCGAGCGGTGCATCAACCTAGCCGTGCAGATGGGCATTCCCTGCGTACGCATGAACACGGGGAGCTGGCGGACCGTCAAACGCGATGCGGCCTACTACAAAGACGGCGTGGAACCACCGCTGAAAGGCTACACCGACGATGATGCGATCAAATGGTGTATTGAAGGAATGCAGGAATGCCTGAAAATAGCCGAAAAAGCGGGCGTGGTACTTGCTATCGAAAATCACTGGGGCCTTTCCTCCAACATTGATTACCTGTTACGGATATACGAACCCCTGAAAGCCTCGCCCGCCATGGGGATGAACGTAGATACGGGCAACTTCGTGGGCGAACCGTACGCTCAGTTGGAACGCATCGCTCCATACGCGACCATTGTACAGGCCAAAACCTACTACGGCGGCGGCCATTACTACGATAAAGAGCTGGATTACACCCGCATCGGAAAGATCCTGCAAAAAGCTAATTTCAACGGATTTGTATCGCTGGAAATGGAAGGGAAGGAAGACCCCCGAACGGCGGTACCCAAAAGTCTGGAATTACTGCGGAAAGCCTTTACGTTTACGACTTAGGAAAGAGAAAATAAAAAAAGACCTCTGTGCGATCAGAGGTCTTTGCCAGTTTGGTAGTCCGTACGGGAATCGAACCCGTGTTTTATCCGTGAAAGGGATACGTCCTAACCCCTAGACGAACGGACCATTTTGCATCGTTATTCAGTTCGTTTTAGCTGTTTTGCCTTCCTGTTCCGTTTAACGAGGTGCAAAGATAAGTAAATAAGTGAGGCGAACGCAAGTCTTTCGAGCCCTTTACCGCTAATTTTTTTACAGAATAAGTACTGTCTCAATTAGGGTACAATCTATTGATTTGAGAACCAGCTAGTTTCGTCGGAAGCATCGTCATGCGTACCCTTTGAAAAAAAGCAAGGGACGATTCGGCTTGAAAGTGGGAAGCCGCTTTTATCGATTAGAAATTACGTTCGCCCCGGTTCCGGACGCCTTAATGACCATGAGCGGCAATACTTACCTCTTTCCAGGCTTCAATGTCTTTCAGGCGTTGGCTATACACCTGATGCATACCATGGTAAGCCATTTTACCCAGCAACAGTCGTTGCGGTGGATTCGGATTATCGACGATATTCAGAATTGGTTGTACCGTCGCTTCGGGTTTACCCCAGGTATCCGCACTTTCACTGGAACTGCTAAAGGCTTCGCGTACCGGAGCGTAATCGGTAATGTCACTGGAGGTTTGGGTAGCGGAGGCACCGGCCCAGTCGGTAGCGTAGCCATTGGGTTCAATCAGCGTAGTCTTAATACCCAGGTGAGCTACTTCCGAGCCAATGGTTTCGATTAACCCTTCCACCGCAAATTTGGAAGCATTGTATAGGCCCAGCATCGGCAAGGTCGTTAGGCCTAGGAAGCTGGAAACCTGAATCAGGTGGCCGCTTTTCTGCTTCCGAAATACGGGCAATACGGCCTGAGCTACCCACAGGGAGCCAAAGAAATTAGTTTCCATTTGCAATCTGGCCTGGGCTTCGGTGGTTTCTTCGGTCGTTCCGAAAAGTCCGTAACCCGCGTTGTTGATCAGTACATCGATCCGACCAAACTGCTGCTCGATTTTCTGCACGACAGTATGGACTTCTTCCCGGTTATTGACGTCGAGGGTGAGAGGTAAAATGTTTTCGCCGTAGGTACTGACTAGTTCGTTTAAAGCATCGGTATTGCGGGCCGTGGCGGCTACTTTATCGCCGCGTTTGAGGAAGGCTTCTGCCCATAATTTGCCAAATCCTTTGGATGCTCCGGTAATAAAAATGACTTTCGACATGATCGTGCGTTGTTTTATAAAATCTGATTAGGCTTTAGTGCCTTTTGACCTTACAAAGGTAGAGGGACGCATACGGACCGGAATAGCTCATTTCAGCGGAAGAATAGCACAGAAATACGGGAAAGGTTCAAGGCGAGAATTTTCTACTAGTCTAGTCAAAAAGGAAGGCTCCATCAGGGGTGACCCAATCCATACGCAGCTTCAATGATAGAAACAAGGCTGACCGTATCACTAGAGGTACGCGAGTTTGCCAAGAGACAGGACACGTTGAAGTTAGGGCAGAGTTATGGTTGTAAAGGACCGTTTCAATCGAAACATTACTGGAAAGAAAGCAAAAAAAGAGCCCTGATTGCTCAGAGCTCTTTGCCAATGTTAGTAGTCCGTACGGGAATCGAACCCGTGTTTTATCCGTGAAAGGGATACGTCCTAACCCCTAGACGAACGGACCATTTGGGGAGTTAATCGATACGTTTTTTGCGATTTGCTAAGCCGTTTCGTTTAACGTGGTGCAAAGATAAGGGATTGTCAGACGCGAACGCAAGTCATCGCCTGAAAAAAGTTTTCTTTCTTTTAAAGTTTATGCGTTTTATGGCTTTTGTTCAAAAAATGCCCGTGAAGCATCTATTGGGCCGAAAAAAGGATTTACATGGCATTTGCGACCATCTTCTCACGGATATATCCCGAAAATGAGTACTTCGACCCGAGTCTTCTTTGCAACTTATTCCAACCCGGGTCGAAGGCTAGTTAGGGAATCTGGTAAGCGGCTACTGTATTCCCATTGAACGTGGGCACGTACAGCACTTTCTTGTTCTGATCGATGCCAATGTCGGCACAGTTTTTCTTTTGAGCCCGTGTATCCAGTACCTGAACGAGCTTGCCGTCGGCAGCGTACCAGTAGTGCAGAACCCCTTCCCAACGCGAGAGGAAAAAGTTAGTACCGTCGGGTTCGATGCCATCCCCGGAGGGCAACCCTTCCGCGAGTTTCTTCAAGCTTTTATCCGGATTTACTTCGTAGAAAACGCCACTACCGGAAGTCAGTACAAACATCCGGTCACCCACGAATTTAATGCCGTTGGGTCGCTGTAACTCGGGGCTTTCCAGGTATACCGATACATTTTTACCTTTTACGTGGTAAATCCGATTGTTGCCCGAATCCGTCACGTATACATCGCCGTTGGGGCCAACGGTTACGTCGTTGAGGTTGACGGCTCCTTCGGGTTTCAGTTTTCGTTCGATGTGGCCGCTGCGGACGTTAATAACTGCGATTTCGGTAATATCGGCTACGTACATTTTGCCCTTCGAAATCCCCATGCCCTTAGGAGCATTAAGGCCCTCGGCCCATTTCAGGGTTTGTACCTGCCCATTAGCGGCTAGCGTCGAAATGAAGCCTTTGCCATCGGCCTCCCAGGGCTTGCCGTCAATGTTACTGACGTAAATAGAACTGCTGGCTGGATCCACCAGTACGGACTCGGGTGTGCGTAGTTGCGTAGAGTCGGTTTCCCAGAGTTTTTGTAGTTGTACCTGGGCTGAGGCCGTAAGGCTCGTGAGAAGGCCGGTTACTAAAACGAGGTATTTCATAAACGAAAGAAAAGAGGGATTGGAATAGTAAAAAAGGCTGGAAAAACGGATGTCTTTCCAGCCTTCATCTGCCTAAACTTTATACAAAGGTAGGCAAAAATTATAACTGAGGCTGTTGAGCGGCCAGTGTTTCATCGTGGTGATGACCAGGTTTTTTGTTACGCATTACAAACCACAGTACACCAAAGGCGATAATCAGAATGGCCGGGAAAATGGCCATGTTGTCGAGCGTTTCCTGTCCGGCAGCCAGTTGAGCGGCATCGCCCGTCAGTCCGCGTGCGGTAGCATTTTTCATTTCATCGTCAATCCAGCCACCAATGATTGGTTGGAAAATGGACGTAGAGAACATCCCCATACCACCAATAATGGACATCCCGAAGGCTCCGGATTTAGGAATGTATTCGGCCACAAAACCGATCATCGTCGGCCAGAAGTAGCATACACCGATAGCGAAGATGACCGCCGAAACATAAACCATAGCTCCCGTAGCCTGGCTCATCAGTACAATACCGATCGTAGCAATAACCGAGGAAGCCCACAGTACGCCCGTGGGGTTGAGGCTATGTACCAGAGGGCCGGCGAAGTAACGACCAACGGCCATTAAGCCCGTCACCAAGGCCAGGATCAGCATGGGGCTGGCTCCGGCTTTTTCCAGAATAGGACCTACCCATTGTTCCGGACCGAATTCGGAAATGGCCGTCAGGGCCATACAGATCAGCATGAAAATGTACAGCGGCGAGAGCATAGCCTTAATGTTGGTCGTGTTGGAATGACCCTCTTCGGCCGTACTCTCCGGGAATGACTGACCCAAAAACAGAACGCCGTACAGTACCAAGGGAATCAGAATAACCCCCATCTGTAACTGCCAGCCCAGTCCGGCGTCGGTCATGAATTTAGAGACCAGACTACCGATGACAATACCGCCGGGAAACCACATGTGAAAGCGGCTCAGCATCTTGGTCGTTTGATTACCGTCGTACATATCGGCTACCATGGGGTTACAGGCGGCTTCGATGGTACCGTTGCCAAAACCAACGAAGAAGGTAGAAAGCAGTAAAGTCCAGAAACCGTCGGCGAAAATGGTGCTGACAATACCGATCAGGTGCGTTACGAAAGCCACCCATACAATTCGTTTGGGACCGATGATGTTGTACAGCGGGCCGCCTACGATCATCGCAATGGGAAAACCTAGAAAAGCCATTTGGTTTACGTAGCCAAGTTCTTTGGAGGTAAGCCCAAATTCGGCACCCAGTTGGGGAAGAATTCCGGCCCGAATTCCAAAAATCATGGCAGTGGTAATTAGACCGAAGCAGCTTGCCAGAAACAAACGATCCCGGTTAACGGACTGTATCATAGCCATTGAGGTTTAGATAAAGGGTTTAGTATGAATGATTTGACGTTTAGCACAGGGAATGTGCGTATGAATAGTTCGGCTAAAAAACAAAAAGATGGGCATTTTTGCTAGAAAGAATAGGGTTTATTCTTGAAACGCAAGCGTGAAAAATTCGGTATGCCAAACCGGTACTTTCTCCGGCTTATGTCGATTCTTCATTTGAAATATGCATTTTCTTGTCAAACTTTGGCAGCTTGTATCGATGGAAGAAGAAGGATTACCACCTGCCGAAAACATTTCGCCTGACCGTTTAGTACTAAAATCAGGTTAGATCGCAGTAAATGCGGCAGCGTATTTTCTTCCGTCCATACCTTTCCATTAAACATTCACACGTAGTCAAAACCTCTATCCATGGCCAGAAAACTCAGAATGGGAATGATTGGAGGCAGTCTCGATGCTTTCATTGGTTCTGTACACCGTCGGGGAGCCGCTTTAGATGGCGAAATTGAGCTCGTTTGCGGAGCCTTTAGTTCTAATCCTGAAAAGTCAAAAGAAACGGGTAAAGCCCTGTATTTGCCGGAGGATCGGGTATACGGCAGCTTTGAAGAAATGATTCGGCGGGAAAAAGAACTTCCCGAGGGTGAACGTATGGATTTTGTATCCATCGTAACCCCCAATCACATGCACTTTCCGCCCGCAAAAATGGCTTTGGAAAACGGCTTTCACGTCGTACTGGACAAGCCCATTACGTTAAACCGGGCCGAAGCCGAAGAATTAAAAGCGATTTGGGAACAGACGAATCTGGTCTTTTGCCTGACGCACAATTACACGGCTTATCCCATGGTGAAGGAAGCCCGTCACCTGATCAAATCCGGAGCGATTGGTAAGGTACGCAAAGTAATTGTCGAGTACCCGCAGGGCTGGTTGTCTCAGCTGGTGGAATCGAGCGGTACAAACAAACAAGCCGCGTGGCGTACGGATCCTTCCAAGAGTGGAGCTGCTGGGGGCGTGGGCGACATTGGCACGCACGCCGAAAACCTGGCGGAATACATTACGGGACTAAAGATTACAGAATTACTCGCTGACCTGACGATTTTTGTGGAAGGTCGCCAGCTCGATGACGATGCCAACATGCTGCTTCATTTTGAAAACGGAGCTAAGGGTATTTTGCACAACAGTCAGATTTGCAACGGCGAGGAGAATGACCTGAACATCCGCGTATACGGCGAACTGGGCGGTCTGAAATGGCGACAAATGGAACCCAATACGCTGGTCTGGACCAATCAGGAAAAAGGGTCCCGCATTATTCGTACGGGAGTGAATGCCGAGTCTCGGGCGGCTCAGGTACACACGCGTCAGCCCGCCGGCCACCCGGAAGGATACGTGGAAACCTTTGCCAGTTTGTACCGCAACTTCGCCTTTGCCGTACGGGCGAAGGAAGCCGGTCAGGAGCCTGATCCCGATTTCGATTTTCCCGGAGTAGAAGCCGGTTTACGCGGAATGGCGTTCATTGATACGGTGCTGAAGTCGAACAGCAATGGAGCTGTCTGGACGAAGTTTGAGTAGACTCAATTAAATTTCTTTACGTAGTATGAACTGGCAGGAGCGAATTGAATCAGACGAACAGGTGTTACTAGGGAAGCCCGTCATTAAAGGAACCCGACTTTCAGTTGAATTTTTGATTGGCAGACTAGCCGATGGTTGGTCGGAACAGACGATTCTCGAGAACTATCCTCAGTTGTCTCGTGAGGACTTGCAGGCCGTGTTCGGATATATTCAGGATTGCCTGCGGGATGGCTTACTGTTCCATCAATCCATTCCATCAAAAGCGGCCTGATGAAAATACTAGCCAACGAGAACTTTCCTAAAGCCAGTACTCAGTGGTTGCGGGAACGTCACGTCGATATTATAGCCGTTGGTGAACACTATTCAGGATCGAAAGATGAAGAAGTAATGAATCTTGCTATTCAGGAAAACCGTACGATTCTTACTTTTGATCGGGATTACGGTGAACTGATTTTCAAAAAAGGATATAAGCCTCTGGCGGGAGTCGTTTATTTTCGATGGAATTCCTTTACCCCCGAAGCTCCCGGGCAGTTCATACATGA
>NZ_JBMDWJ010000396.1:0-11488 GCF_048595215.1 Siphonobacter sp. | reverse complement strand
TTCAGATTATAAACTCCGGTCAAATTCCGGACGGATGACTAACGAGAATACACACACCTTCACTAAGGTTGAAGGCCAAGGTTACGCTCCTAAACTCTTAATGTAAAAATATATAGGCATGGCCGCAAAAGCCAGCGGGATACCAATACCAAATACCCACACGCCAAGAAAACGAATCAGCGGATTATACTTGGGGTGATTCCAACCCAGCGTCTGGAAGGCACTCCAGAATCCGTGAACGAGGTGATAAGCCAGAGCCGCCATTCCCAATACGTAGAACAATACCAGTAAGGGATTAGAAAAAGCTATGGTCGTTTCCTTGTACAAATCCTTCACAACCGTAACCCGGGTTTGAGAATCTTCGCGTACGAACTCTTCCATTCTACCTTTAATGGGTTGCCCCGTATACGGCGTAGAAGAGATTTCACCCGTTACCAGACTTTGTTCGTACTGGCGATACGGTACATCTCCGTAATGATACACATACCAGAAATCGTGCATGTGTACGACAATGTACAGCAACAGCATCGTACCTAGCAAAGCCATGTTACGACTAGCCCAAGTACTTTGGTTATGAACCACTACATACCGCTGTGCTCCACGGGCTTTACGGTTGTCTTTTGCCAGCCACAATCCCTGAACAGCATGCCAGAGAATGAATGCATACAAGCCGTAAGAAACGACTCGGATGGGCGGGAACGTAGACATGAAGACGGCATACTTATTGAAGCCATAGCCTTCATCGTGATTGAACAATTGCAGGTTACCGCTCACGTGTACCACCAGGAAAGTACATAAGAACAATCCGGTTAAGGACATAATGAGCTTGCGGCCCAGCGAACTCGAAAAAGTTTGTGTGACCCAGGACATCGTTTTTTGACTCGAAGAACAGTTAAAAATGCAGGGAACCAACCCCTAATTAGGCGTCAAAACTACGGCACAAACGGTGGGTTGCCAAAGTCGATTTCTGATTTTTTGCTAATTAAAAATACCTTTTGCTTTCGAAAAGCGTTCAGCATTTGAAATTAGTGCCTACGTCAAGGCTGGTCCAGCTCTGTTTCAGTACCTTATTGTCAGAACATTTTCCCCCAGGAAAAAAACTTCTTTAGCAGTGAAAAAGTTTGTTGTAAAAACAATTGTTTTCAGAATTGAAAGAACATTCAAATCTGTACCTTGAACCTGTGTTATACCCGTACCTTTACAAGCCTGATCGTTGGGCATCTGTACCCATTACCGCTGTTTTTTGAATACTACCGAACTGATTGTCTGATTATACCAGCGTAGCATGAGAACCCTTTACCGTTTATTTGGATTACTGGTTTTTACCATTTGTGGCTTAACCTCCACGGCCTGGGCTACCCACGTGCGGGCCGGAGAGATTACTTCCCGCCGGATATCCAGTACCAGCTTAACCTACGAGTTAACGCTTACGATTTACTGCGACTATCAAGCTGGTAAACCTGCGACGGATGGCACAGCGGCGGGCGGCGTAAGATTTTGTTTTGGGGACGGAACCCCCATTCAAAACACGCCCCTCTTCACGCAAGGTTTACCCAATGGAGGCTTAGTAGATGTGGGGAATAGCACAGTACGACTCATCTTTCGTACCACCCATACCTTCAGTGCTCCGGGTACGTATACCGTTTCCGTTGGGATCGATAACCGAAATAAAGGAACCCTTAATATTACCAATGGTAATTCGGATAACTATCCCTTCTTCGTTGAATCCACGTTGGCGATCAACTCCTTTCTGGGTTTGAATAGCACTCCGGTTATGCTGAATCCCCCCGTTGACTTTGAGGCTTGTGCCGGTCAACGTTACATTCACAACCCCAGTGCATTTGATGCCGATGGAGATAGTTTAGCCTACCGTTTAACGCAAAATAAATCAACGCTCGTAGGCGAGTCCTGTAATGGTTTTGTGATTCCGAGTATTGTATACCCCAACGACATTCCGAATTGTAATGACCGTAACGAAGCCAATACGGGTGCTGCGGGTTATACGATTAATGCTACTACCGGAGATTTAATCTGGGATGCCCCTACTTGCCCCGGCCAGTATAACGCCGCATTTATCATTGAAGAGTGGCGGAATGGCGTGAAAATTGGTGAGATCACGCGGGATATGCAGATTATCGTTCGGGACTGCCAGAATAAACGGCCTACGTTAGAAGTTCCCGATGAAATTTGCGTAGAAGCAGGATCAACGGCTACGTTCAATGTACGGGCTACGGACCCCGACGGCAACCGCCTGACGATCACTTCTACGGGAGGCGTGTATCAGCAAACGCCGCTGGGCGTGAACCTGATTCAGCCGGCCTTTGGTACATTCACTACGCCCACGCAACCACAAGCCTCACCGGCCACGGGTACCTTTAGCTGGCAAACCAACTGTACGCAAGTACGGCAACTGCCCTACGAAGTACTCTTCAAGGTACGGGATCATCCCGGATCGGTTCAACCCTATTTGACTGATAGCAAAACAGTAAAGATACGTGTGGTTGCTCCCGCTCCTAAAAACTTGCGATCAGAACCCAGCGGTACGGGTTATGTCCTCAACTGGGATGCGTACCCCTGCCAGATTACCGGAGCCCAAATTGTAATTTACCGCCGTCAGGGTTGTACCAATCTGACTCCTGACATCTGTAAACCAGGCCCACCGCCGGGTTACGTGGAAGTGGGTCGCGTTCCGGCTACGCAAACGACCTATACCGATAATTCCAGTGGTCTACGGCCTAATACGGAGTACAGTTACCGGATTGTTGCTTCGTTCCCTGGCCCCAATAACCTGACACAGTTTACCAGTACGTTCTCGAATCAGGCCTGTCAGCGATTACCTAATCAGGCTCTGTACATAACCAATGTGACCGTTGATGAAACGTCGACTACGCAGGGTCAGATTACCGTAAAATGGACGCGGCCCGAAGGTACGGGCGCCCGTCAGTATCGCATCTTCCGGGCTACGGGTTTGAATGGTACGGCCTATACGCAAGTAGGCACGATCAATACCAACTTATCCGCTCCCCGTACTAACGATACCATTTACGTGGATCGTGGATTGAATACCGAAGCGAATGCCTACCGCTACCGCGTAGATGTGTTCAACGGTACCACGCGGCAGGATTCTTCGCAGGCGGCCAGTAGCGTTCGTCTGAGCGGAAGCGGCCAGTCCCGTGCGATACAGCTCTCCTGGCAGGCCAATGTCCCCTGGAGCAACGATAACCAAACTCACCGCATTTACCGTCAGGTACGGCCGGGTGTGTACAACCTCATTCAGCAAGTAGCTGTACAGGGCCCTGGAACGTATACTTATACGGATAATGGACGAGACAATGTGACCTCCGACGGTGACGTGAGTACGACGCTTTCGGCGGACTCTACGTATTGTTACCGGGTAGAAACGGTGGGTACGTACAATGACCCAACCATTCACGGGGGCTTGTTATACAACTTCTCTCAACGCTTGTGTCTGACGCCTACCGATACGACTCGCCCCTGTCCGCCCGTGCTCTCGCTGGACCAGCTCGACTGTGCCACGTACGTGCAAGGCATCTGCGAAGAAGGTCCGTATAGCAATAAATTAAGCTGGACGGATGCCACGACGGGTCCCAACGGTGCCGCCTGTGATCCGAACATTGTTCAATACAACATTTACTACAAACGCTACGGCGATACGGGTGATTTTGAGAAAATCGGTGAAACCAAATCGCCTCCCAGCCGCAACTTCACGCACGACAACCTGGGTAGTTATGCTGGGTGTTATTACGTGACTTCAGTGAATCGCTTTGGTACGGAGTCGGTGCCGAGTAACACCGTTTGCAAAGACAACTGTACGGATTACTCCCTACCGAACGTAATCACGCCCAACAGTGACGGGAAAAACGATACATTCGAACCCATCCGTTGTCCTCGTTTTGTGAAGAACGTACGGTTCCGGGTATACAACCGCTGGGGCGTAAAAGTCTTCGAACGCAATGACAATGTGCTCATTCAGTGGGACGGACGAACCGACTCAGGCAAAGAACTGGCGGCGGGTACGTACTACTACGAAGCTCAGGTTACCTACGAACGCCTGAACCGGGCTGACGAAAATCGTCCGGCCATTCTGAAAAGCTGGGTACAGATTATTCGCTAACCCGTTTTCATCCCGAATACAGAAAAAGGAACTGCTTGGCGGTTCCTTTTTCTGTATCGGAACGTTTCACCCCTTACCCGTGTCTTCAAGTAACAGCAAGGCTTTCACGCATGGTAGTCATTCTTTTTGATGGCGTTTGTAACTTCTGTAACACCACTATCAACTACATTCTAGATCACGACGGCGGAAGGCATCAGTTTGCTTCCCTGCAATCCGCGTATGGTCAGTCTATACTTGATCAACTGAATCGGCCTTCCCTTGATTTTGATAGTGTTCTGCTTTGGGAAGACGGTCATATCTACGAGAAATCGGAAGCTGCCCTCCGCATTGCCCGCCATGTCAAGGGATGGAAATGGCTCTGGATCTTTCGTTTTTTACCCCTTTCAATCCGCGACCGCGTCTATAGTCTGATTGCCCGAAACCGCTATCGATGGTTTGGTAAACGTGAGAGTTGCCGACTGCCGAGCCCCGAAGAGCGGCTTCGTTTTGTGGGATAAGCCGGGGAAGTTCTATTTTTGCGGTTCTATCAAACTTGTCAGTATGAAAGCTTATATTTTCCCGGGTCAGGGATCGCAATTTTCGGGTATGGGAAAAGACCTGTACGAACGTTCCGAAGAAGCCCGCATTCTTTTTGAAAAGGCTAACGATATTTTAGGGTTCCGCATTACCGACATCATGTTCAGTGGTTCCGACGAAGAACTCAAGCAGACCAAAGTTACACAGCCTGCCATTTTCCTGCATTCCGTGATCCTGGCCTCTATCACGCCCGATCTCAATCCGGATATGGTCGCAGGTCATTCCCTGGGTGAATTCTCGGCTCTGGTTACGGCGGGTGTTTTATCGTTTGAAGATGGCGTACGACTGGTTTCCAAACGGGCTCTGGCGATGCAGCGAGCCTGCGAAATCAATCCTTCAACGATGGCGGCCGTTCTAAGCTCGCTGCCGGATGAGCAGGTAGCTCAGTTGTGTGAGCAGGTACGTCAGGAAACGGGCGAGATCGTCGTAGCGGCTAACTACAACTGCCCGGGTCAGCTGGTCATTTCCGGTTCGCACGAAGGCGTACGTATAGCGGGCGAACGCCTCAAGGAAGCAGGAGCCAAACGCGTATTACCTTTACCCGTGGGAGGAGCGTTCCACTCCCCTTTGATGGAACCTGCTCGGGAAGAACTGGCTGCTGCCATCGAAGTGACCCCTTTCCATACGGCCAAGTTCCCCGTGTACCAAAACGTAAACGCCCAACCCGCTACGCAGATTGACGCCATCAAAACGAATCTGATTGCTCAACTCACTGCTCCCGTACGCTGGACGCAGTCGGTACAGGCCATGCGAGCTGACGGAGCCACCTTATTTGTTGAATGCGGCCCGGGTAAAGTGTTACAAGGACTGGTGAAAAAGATCGACGCCGCTGCAGAGACCGCAGGTGTGTAATTTTTTTTCAATGAAAAGCGATTCGTATTCAGGCATTTAAAAAAAATTGCTCCCTGAATTCAAATTTATTTTCAGGAACGACTTGACAAGGCTTTCAAAAACCCCCTATATTTGCACCACGGAAACGGAATTGACCGATGGTGTAATGGTAACACAGGAGATTTTGGTTCTCTTATTCAGGGTTCGAATCCTTGTCGGTCAACAAAATTAGAAGTGATCACCCAGCTACTCAATAGCTGGGTTTTTTTTTGTTCACTCTCAACCTTTTAGCCCTCCTGAGCCTCAAAACCTTATTTTAGGTAGGACCTTGGTAGGACCCCCCAAACGTTTCAGGTAGGACCCCAGGGCCTACATGTGGCACCCCCTTTTCGACTGCTCTCAGTCTCTAGGTGCCGCAGGCGGGTTCAGCCATGCCTCGGAGAAAAAATCCACACATGACTATATTATTTTACCTTAGCCAGTCAAAGACTGACGGGTATGCTACTGTTTACCATCGCATTTCACTTGATGGTAAACGGGCAGAATTGAACAGTACTGGGGTCAAAATTCGTATTGAACACTGGGACCATGCTACCAAATCTGTCAGCAAGCAGGACCCCGAAGCTTTCTGGAAGAATGACAAACTTTCCGTCATTCGAAATAAGTTAAATTCCATCTTTTCCGATTTCTACCGAAAGGGTCAGCCCGTATCGGCTGAAAAGGTCAAAGCGATCTACGAGGGAAACACCGCAAACCTGACTTTTATGGAGGTCTTTGCTCTATTCCAGAAGGACGCGGCCAAACGCGTAGAAGCTGACCGGAATGAGAAGCTGAAGCGAAAACGCCGGCTTTCCCCGGATACGCTCAGGCAATACGAAACGCATCGGAAGAAGGTATTAGCCTTCCTTATTGCTCAGAAACGTCCCAGGATTGCCGTAGCGGATTTTGACGACCTAATAATTGATCGTTTTATGGCCTGGATGAGTGACGAGTTGAAGCATGAAGACAGCTACACGTACAAGGTAGCCGTTACCGTGCGGGCCATTACGGCGTTTGCCAAGCGAAACCGTTTTATCCAGGAAAATCCTCTAAACGACGTACTCCTATCCCAGCCTACAGCAAAGAAACCAGTTTCCCTCTCCCTTCAAGAATTCGAGGATCTACGCGACCGGCCTTTTAAAAATCCTTTCATGCAGCAAGTGGCTGACGTATTCGTAATTTACTGTCGTACTGGATTCCATTATTTGGACCTGAAGTTAATGGCTAGTAACGCCGAAAACGCGGTACGTCCGGGCGTGGATGGAAAAGATTGGATCTATCACAACCGGGCCAAAACCACTATCACGGCAAAGGTTCCGATTTTTTCAGAAGTTAAAGCTGTAGTCGAAAAATATGGCGGCTGGGATAAGCTGCCGATTATTAGCGATCAACAGATGAATAAGTGGCTGAAACTAATTGCCGCTGAGCGTAACCTTTACCCAAAGCTTTCGGTAAAGATTGGACGTAGTACAATCACCGATTGGCTCCTGAATGTGTTGCACTGGTCTGAAGACTCGGTTAAGGTGCTGTTGGGTCTGAAAGGGAGGGACACTTTAAAACACTACGGCCGTTCAGATGAGCGAAAAGTTGCTCAGGAAATGGCACGTTATCAACTTGAAAATCAATAAATTTGTAACACTTTAACACCGTAAGACCTGTAAGGCACTGAGCCCACCGGCTTGACGGTACCGGAAGGCTTAGCGTGTGATGAAGTGAGTAGAATTGACTCGAAATATATTGATAAGGGGTAACTATACCTAGTTACCCCTTATTTTTTTGAACAAAATCCATTAATTTGGTGCCTTTAACCCAACGATAACATCGTTTCAGTCCACCTAATGAAAAAAGTATTATTAGTACTTTGTCTGAGTACTCCCCTCTTTGTGCACGCTCAATCCGATTCCACCCAGTCTAACAAATCAACTCTTAGGAATTGGCTGGATCGTCGTAATGAACGCCTCGATCAGCTAAAGCGAGAAGAAGATTTTGAAGAGCAGCAAAAAGCTTCCAAGCGTGCCCAGCGAATAGAGCAACGCCAACCCGGCGTTAATCTTCAGGAACCCATTGACCAGGCTAAACGAAACGCCTATCGAATCCAGAATGCCGGCTACGCGTTGAAGTCTGGAGGCGGATTAATCCTGGGCGGTTTTGGCGTGGCCATCGCCGGTGCTGGTGTTGGAGCCTTTCTTAACAGTGATGGAAAAAACGGCAATGGCGTCGTTGTTGGTGCAGCAGCTGCAGGCCTGCTACTAAATATTATTGGTTGCGGTCAGATCATTCGATCCGGAAGAATTCTTACCGACTACGAAGATTAATTTTTGTCCTAAATGATAGTATATAAAAAGCCGATCGGGGTTCGATCGGCTTTTTTCGTTTTCAGAATAAAATTTGGTTGTTCAGCTGAAAAAACCCGCTGCACCAGGCGTGGCCAGGCCGGATCTGGCTATGCTCCTGGGCCGCTGCGGGGCCATGTGGCAGGTAGCAGCCAAATTTAATTTGGTATTTGCGTTTCGAGGGTCGTTATTACTTCATAGGCAATTTGGCGGATACTATGCAATACTAAGTCAGGCATTTTGTGATGAATCCCCTTGCTATAATATTCCAATCCTATTGAATGATCCCTTGATAGTCTAGCGAATGTCTCATCAATTTCTTTGTCAATATGGGCTCCCCCATCTCGGTTCGCCACTGTCGTAATAAGGTCATGACGACTAAATTCTTGTTTATGGCGATCCTGTATGATAATGTTTTTCGTCCACCATTCATCAAAAGAAATAAACTCCTGATTTTCAATGGACATTGATAAAGAATTGAATTTGGCAACAAATACAGGATTACCTAAGCCTTGACCGTGATCTACCATTTGTGCATACACAAGTCCGTGAAAGCCCATAACATAAAAACTGTTAGCTTTAAAGTGAGTCGATGTGTTAAGAAACTTGATTTTATCCTTAAGCTCTAGATGCTTTAAAAGAGAAGTACTTGCTCCCGTATCGTGAACTAGTATACGGATAATTATGGCCATACGAGTCGCTTCATCTAGGTCACCTTCATCAAATTCCTTACAAGATTTTTTCAAAAACTTAAGTTGAATTTTCAAGGCATCTTGAAATTCATTTATCGTCCTTGCTCTTTGAGGTTCATCCGTTTTTTTAGCCATTGTGCAGGTCAATATTATTTCAAGTCAAAATATAAGAATTTAAACTCTTCGAACTGTAATTTCTGCCGCCTGAAAAATTCCCGTATCTTCTAGTGTTATATCAATGGTATCGACCAAGTAATTCAGGCCAGCCAGGTAGATTTTCTTTTCCCACCGAAATTGCTGAAGGTCCACCGGGTCTAGCATGATTCTATACTTTTCAGTACCCGGTTTTGATAGCAGTTGGATCCAACCAGCAGCAAAGGTTTTCAGGACTCCCTTATCCCCTGTCAGTTGCAGGGAATATTTTTCCGTTTCACTGTCGGCCGTTGTGATCCGGTGTGGGGGGTATTCATCACCGGCCCGGGGTGGTGCAACGGGGTTGGGTATCGTACGATCCGGAACGTAGAACATGATTCGGCCCGCGTTTAGGCTGGTATCAGCCTGACCAAATAGCGGAGAAACGCCCTGCTCCTTCAGTGTCGGGGTCATGCCTACCTCTTTGGTTTCCTGCTGCCAGTTCCGGGAATAAAAAGGGCTATTCGGGTCGGTCTTATTCACGGCTACGACTTTAGTTTCCATCCGGACGGGGCAAAAGGGAAGCTCGTACTTTTCATAGTCCAGTTCCCAGGCTGCATCTACTTCTTTATCCGTCGGTACGGACACAAAAAGCGGGACTTCTTTCTTGGTTTTTTCGTCTTCGGATTTAGCCAGGCCATCACTTGAATCTAGGGCGTAGGCTAATTGTTGGGGCTTTTCATCTTCCGTGTCAATCTCGCGGGTGTTGGAGAGTTTATCCGTCCAGTCGATCGCAGCGGGTGCCGCTAAAATATCCTTCACAAAGACGATTAAGCATTCCTTCCGGGCGGGGTAAAAGATGGGCTTAAAAAACAAATTTCGGCCGAAACTATTCAACCATTCTTTTAGCGTCAGATCTGGCAAATGGTCCGCTATTTTCCAACTCGTTTGCCACTGGTTATAAGCCCGGGTCGTACCTGGTACCTGCTCATCGAGGCTACGATTTACCCAGAGAATTACCCGCTTTAGGTCATCATCCGTAAAAACCTGATCATTAAGCTTATAACCTAGGATGTCACACGTTTTTTCAATAGCCCAGCGTAGGTAGATCGCCGGTGATATAGAAAACCGGGTCGGGTTCTCAAAATTCATCGTGTAACCGCCCAGGGTAGTACCTATTCCTTGCGTTACTGCATTTACGTAGCCATTCCAAGATTTGTTTTCGCCGTACCAGTCCGGGTTTTTCATCATCGGCATACAGTAGCGTTCATCCCGCTGGAGAAAATTCCCCTTTTCATCGCCCTGGAGGGGTAAAACCGTTTCCGTTACGCTGAGCGTAATAGTTACCGGCCGTATTGATACGCGGCCATCGATGGTCGTGGTAATCCTGATCTTGTAATCCCCCGTTTTGGGTACGAACATAGAAAAGCCGGTATCACTCCCTTCAGCATCGAATCCCCGCAAATCCTGTCCTTTGTAGCCGTTAGCCTGGTAATACGCCCAGGGCTTTTCCCGGTCTTCTGGCATCTTCGCTACTTCCTCCATCATGCGACTGGCAAAATCGGCCCAAAACGGGCTGGGTAAGTAGTCGCCAGTTCCCGACTGGGTAACGCCTGAATACAGTTGTCCGAATAGCACTGTCGTGCCTGCCATTACTTCAACGGTCGTGCGAAACTGGGAGCCGCCCAGATCTGGCACGGTAGCCGAATACAGCATAATCGTAACCGGCAATTTTGGATAGGTAACCGTGCTAAAATCAAAGCGTTTGAGCTTCCGTTTCCAGTATTTAGCAGGTACGTTTCCGGGTGGAATCACCAGGTTACATTTGTACTGGTTCTGATTCGTTTGCCGGCACTGTAGTGTCCCAACCAGCCGGTACGTTCCGCATTCAAGTACGCATTCGTATTCTTTCCGCCGGTCGGCTTTTGCCCGGGCCAAATGAGTCCAGCTCAGGATCTGGTTATTTTGCTCGCAAACGGGGATCAGGAACTGATTCGTATAACTGCCCGGCTGATCATCGGCAAACAGGGGCGATTGAAGGGTAAGCCGGATTTTAGGCTTTTCCCCCAAAACCAACGGCTTACCATTTACAAGTAATTTCATAGAGAAAAATAGGGGCTGGAATCTTCGCTGGTAACAGTGAATTCGAGACTGTAGCCAGGCTGAGCGGTATTAACGAGTTCGGCCTCCGTACTCGATACGTTGCAGTAGTGGTAAAGGCCGTCTTCCAGAATTGCCGCTTTTTTGGAGCGAAGCAGCTCCGAAAAATAAGGCATCCACCCGGGCGGATAGTGGCCGCTCCGATAGGTCGTCGCCAGCTTTTCTATCCTGGAGGACATGAAGCTTTGCGGGCGATTGTGCGGAGCAGATAAGAGCGGCGACACCTCACTTTCGTACGTGGCTTTCGTGATAGTTTCCCCTAAAAGGCTGATTGTATCGTATACGCCGAAACTGTTCTGAAAGGTAATAAAGGCCTTTTTTTCGTACGGGGTTCGATCTATGTAGTACGTCCGGACGTGGGTCATGCGTTGGTTCCGCTGGTTAACGATCGCAACCTCGTATTTACTCGTACTTTCCGGAAGGGCTATTTGCGTGGGTCCGATCGGAATGCCGTAGACGCCGTACGTTTTTGCATCGATGCCGTAGGCGTTAAACTGCTGGGTGCTGCCATTATCTTGCGTGCAAAAAATCTGCACGGAAAGTACTTCATCTTCAAAGTTGTGCAGGTAATACAAGTATTCTGGCTGATC
>NZ_JBMDWJ010000395.1:0-9008 GCF_048595215.1 Siphonobacter sp. | reverse complement strand
TTTTCGATCAAGTTCGCCAATGACGCGGCCGTTAAAGATTACTTCATTACCAAATTCCGGGATGTGAGTGCCGGTGCGGGCGTGAACGGCTACGGGGGCAATGACTGGATTTTGCTCCGCTACGCCGATGTGATCCTGATGCTTTCGGAAGTGCATTTGTATCTCGGGGATGAAGCAACGGCCATTACGTATCTGGATATGGTACGCGAACGGGCCAATCGTCCGAAGTATGCTGAGATCAAAGAGCAGGAAAGTTACCGGACTAAATTTCCAACGCTGAAACTAGCTCTGTTGCACGAACGCCGCGTAGAGCTTGCCTTTGAACACCAACGCTGGTTTGATCTGTTACGCTTTTTCACCATCGACGAACTGGTGACGTATATGCGAAGTAAGTCTCAGGCGAATTTCGGTACGGCCCGTCTTTCCAACTTTGGTACCAAGGATCAATACTATCCCATTCCTTTCGATGAAAACAAACTCAATCCGGAAGGGATGTATCAAAATAAAGGGTACTAAAACGTAAATTATTCTGCTAAAAAAAATTACTGATAGAGGTCTGATAAGATTATCCATTTTGGGTAATCTTATTTTTTATGTATGACTAAAATAAACGATATTAATTTGTAGGAAATCAGCGAATAAAAGCAAAATAATATACCGAAATACAAAAGAAGTATAAACCATTTACCGTAAAGTTAGAACTTACTGTAGGCTAACTTGCAGGCCATTCTCTGTTAAAAATAAACAAAAAAAAGGTTACTTGCCGCCAAACAAGTAACCTCAAGATTCTGTGTTAAGACAAAGTCTTTTGCAGAACACTTTTCAATTATCAATACTAAATTGAGAGCCAATTTCTAAAGCTGCACACCTGCAAACAAGGAACTTAAATAGTGTTGTTGCTTTGTGCTTTGCCTTCAATTATAATACAAAGGTACAGGCGTCTACAGGGCTATACAATAGTAGTACTTGGTATTAACTGTAGTATTAATTTTACAGTACTCGAAAAATTACTTAATAGACTAAGTATAAAATTTTTTTACTTAAAAGAATCGATTTAAACGGGGATAGAGGCGATTGCTATTGAATAGAAAAAGCTAGAGGAAAGGAGAAGAGTATCCCTTTCGAATGCTTTCAAAGTGCTGAGCATGATTCTTTTAGCTTTTACTTTCCTAAACAACCATCCAATCCCGTGTATGAATCGTTACTCTGCTTTAGTAGGTCTCTGCCTGGTATGGCTTCTTGGAGCCTGCGTCAAAGATCACGTCGACGGTCCCATTGAAGTTAGCCTGGAACGGTATCCGATTCCTGGAGATAACTTCTTTCCCGAAGGCATTGCCTATGACTCAACTACCGGCTTTTTTTACGTAGGAAGCATCGGTACCGGAGACATTTTAAAAGTAAATGTACAAACCGGACAAACCAGCCTGTTTTCCGCCGGAGCTTCGTCCAATCGTCCTACCTGTAATGGTTTAAAACTGGATAGAAAAGGACGCTTATGGGTCTGCGGCGGCACCCAGAACAAAATCCAGGTACTCAATCCGGACGGCAGTCTGCTGAAAAACTGGAATCTCACTTCTTTTGCTACGACGGGTTTTGTGAACGACGTAATACTCAGCGATCGCTACGCCTACTTTACGGATTCCCAGAATCAACACCTTTATCGTATTGACGTCTCGACGGATCAGCCGGGTGAAGTGGAGGAATGGCTGACGTTCACTCAGGATCAAATTCCTTTTGCTACGACGGGCGTCAACGCTAATGGCATTGAACTGAGCGATGATCAAAAATACCTCATTGTAGTCGTATCCACGTCGGGTAAACTGTATCGCATTGATACGGCTACGAAAGCTATTGCGGAAATTCAGCTGAATACCCCCGTGATGGCGGGCGATGGCTTATGGCTGGATCGACACCTGTTATACGTATCACGAAATGCGGTTAACCAACTCTTTCCGGTTACCCTCAGTACGGATTATCTCCAGGGCACAGTAGGGGCGGGTTTTGGAGAGAACCTGCTCTTTAACACGACCATGGCCAAAGCTGGCCCGTACTTTCTGGTCGTGAATGGTCAGCTCAATCGACGGATGGGATCAACGCCGCCCGTATTACCATTTACGGTTTCCAGGGTACGCATTCCGTAGACGCTTTGATGGAAAGGAAACAAAAGTGAAGGCAGTCATTTCTTATTAACGAAGAAATGACTGCCTTTTTTATGGAAAGCATAAATGGACCGTACAACAAAGAAAAATGGACTACACAACAATAGCCCCTCACTGGCCGGGGGGCGAATTTTGCCGCGTCAACTAAAGGTACGTAAGTCATGAATAAGGAATTAGTATTGGTTACGGGCGGCTCGGGCTTTGTAGGAAGCTATTGTATTCTGGAGCTTTTACGGCAGGGATACCGGGTTCGAACGACAGTGCGGTCTTTGCAGAAAGTGGAAGAGGTCAAAGCTATGCTCAGCCGGGGTGGGGCTGTTAATCTAGAAGATGTCAGCTTCGTTGCTGCTGATTTGTCTCAGGATGAAGGCTGGGAAGAGGCCGTTCGGGATTGTACTTACGTTTTGCACGTGGCTTCGCCTTTTCCGATTCAATCGCCTCAGGACGAAAACGAACTTATTATACCCGCTCGTGAAGGAACCTTGCGGGTACTGAAAGCCGCCAGTCAGGCGGGAGTTACACGGGTAGTATTGACCTCGTCGTTTGCAGCCATCGGGTATAGTATCGATCCCAAAGATCACGTATTTACCGAAGCTGACTGGACGGATCCTGATCAAGCCAAAGACGCGTATATTAAATCGAAAACGCTGGCCGAACGGGCCGCGTGGGATTTTGTAAAGGATCAGAAGCTGGAATTGACAGTCATTAATCCCGTGGGTATTTTCGGACCAGCTTTGACCCATGATTCTTCGACTTCACTGACCTTCGTTACTCTTATTCTGACGGGACAAATGACCGAAAGCCTTCCCTTTTCTTTTGGTGTGGTAGACGTTCGTGATGTCGCCGATTTGCACGTCAAGGCCATGACTCTACCCCAGGCCAAAGGGGAACGCTTTCTGGCGACTGCCGATGGGGTAATGAATGTGTACACGATTGCTCAGCTCATTCGGGAACGGAAACCGGAACTGGCTTCGCAAGTTTCTAAGTTAAAACCAGTAAATTTAGTATTACAGCTTTCGAACGAAAAGGCCAGGACCCTATTACACTGGAATCCGCGTAGTAAGGAAGAGGCCATTCTAGCTTCCGTCGAAAGTCTACTTGATTTGGCTACCAGTTCCAAGGACAAAGGATAAGTTCGAATGAATGCACCGATTAAAACGAGTTGTTACCACTGCCGAACGTCTAATTCTGAGCATGTATTGAAAGACTACGTGTTCGTATATCAGATCCAGGGGGCAATTCAGATGTATGACGCCAAAGAGACCCTCCTGTTTGGGGAGGGTTCCTTTTATTTAGGGGTCAAAAATAAGGTGGCCCGTTTTGTAAAAATACCCCCGGAAAAAGGCGAGTACCGAGCCATTTCTTTGACTTTTAGCGAGCAACTGCTACAAGAGTTCAGTAGGGAGTACGGGTATGTATCAAGCCGGCGGGTGGATACAGCTCCGCTACTCGTACTACCGGATCACCCCTTGTATCATAATTTTATTGCCTCCTTACAAGCCTATTCATTTCTGGCCGATACGACGGATGAAACGCTGGTAAAGCTCAAACTCAAAGAAGCTCTTCTGGTATTACTGAAAATTCAGCCCGAACTGAAAGACATTCTCTTCGACTTTGCCGAACCCTACAAAATAGATCTGGCTTCCTTTATGGAGCAGAACTTTCGGTTTAACCTACCTTTGACAACGTTTGCTTACCTAACGGGGCGAAGTATTTCGGCCTTCAAACGTGATTTCGAAAAACTTTACCACTGTCCGCCCGCCAAGTGGCTACAGGAAAAGCGACTTGATGCAGCCTATTTTCTTTTAAAGGAGAAGAAACAAAAACCTACGCAAGTTTACGAAGCAGTAGGATTCAAGGACTTTTCGCATTTTTCGTTTGTTTTCAAAAAACACTTTGGCCTGAATCCTTCCTCGGTATAAGGAAATAATCATTTGGTTTCTGTAAAAACCGAATTACCGCATGAGTAGTAATGCGTAGCCTGTACAAGTAATGCTACATAAGATCATCAACCTATACTATTGCTATGGTTTTGGGAAAGGTATTCCTTTGCACCTACAAAACACCTGACCACCTAAACACTTTGTACTAACTATACTTCTTATGAATGACCGCTATCATTCACTTGATATTCGCTCTGTACTTGTTCGCTTGCAGAAAGCTATTCCCTTTATAACAGTTTCGTTCAACTTTCAATACTGCTCTGTCAACCTAACATCGGCACGCTACCAAAGGCTTGCCGATGAATAGATTTGATAAGCCTTGTGTGATCTGCTTTAGTAGTTCATACAGAGGTATACGTTTGCCCCGTATGAGCGGAAGAAAGTGTAGTCCATCCATACCCACGTTTTATAAAAATTCGATCATTCGATCAAAAGCGTATTAAATCAAGAGCGACTACCCGACGGTAGTTTAGGTGTGATTAGTTAAACCGTCCTTAGTTTCTAAGGGCGGTTTTTTATGTTTAGGTACGCACTTCTATGGTTTCAGAGCGATCCTACCCACAGTTCATCCCTATTTTTGACCCGTTCATTCCGAGCGTACTTGAAGAGAAGAGGCTCTTTGAAGCAATTTGGCGTTTCATTCATAAAGTACGGAATGTACCTGCATCACTACTTTCAGGATAGCGGTTCATAATTAGATTAATTGTAAAATAATGAATGCTTTTTCTTTACAAACGCCCCGACTACACTTACGAACCTGGCAGGCGGATGATCAGGAAGCTTTTGCGGCCATCAACGCGGATCCAGAAGTCATGCTCCATTTTCCAGCTCTCCTCAACCGTACCGAGAGTGATGGGTTAATGGATAGATTCATAAATCATTTCGAAACGCATGGCTGGGGTCGATGGGCGGTGGAAGAACGGGAAACCGGAAAGCTGTTAGGCTTCTGCGGGTTAGCCATCGTATCTTTTCAAACTCCCTTCACGCCAGCCGTTGAGATTGGCTGGCGATTTGCCCGGGACTATTGGGGGAAAAGATACGCCTTTGAAGCCGCTCATGCAGCAATGCGGGACGGTTTTGAACGCCTGCATTTGCCGGAAATTGTTTCCTTCACCGTTCCGGCGAACGTACGCTCGTATCGACTGATGCAACGGCTGGGCATGCAACCGGGGGAGAATTTTGAGCATCCTAAACTGCCTGTGGGTCATTCCTTACGGGAGCACGTATTGTACCGGATTACTCGTTCGCAATTCGAAGAAAATTTGACGTATTAGGTCCATTAACTAGTTTTTTGCTTTTGTAAAATAATAGATGACATGCAATTTAAAGCCGTACTACGGGAAGAGGATGATGAATTGATGGGTTTTGTAAGGGCTTATTCGGAAACCGGCCCGTTTGAGGCCTACACGTTTTTCAAATACCCATTACAAGTATTCGATACCGAACGGCAGGCCGAAAACTTCCTGCAAACGAATGGTCTGCGAATCTTGATGGAGCGGTGGTGCTTTTTTGATGAAACGCATCAGGATTGGTACACGTGCCAGATTACGGAAGCCAATACCCGGCAAATTAAATATACGATTACGGATTTGGGTCATCCGGATTTGTATACGACGCAGGTGCTGCTCGCCCCTCATCCGGGTAATTTTAAATTGAAAGAATAATAGATAAAGGGAGTAGTAAAAGTTACTCCGAACACGACGGTCGTTATTTCCAATTCTTTCTTCAGCACGTTTAGCCAACATAATTCAGGACCTTGAAAAAGGGAAAGGACCTTCAGATTCCGTCTACGTTGTAAGGAACCTGATAAACGCCTGATGATGCCCGCATTCATTCGCTACCTGGGGATTGGTTTACTTACTTTCGCCGCTAGTACCGGATCAACCGCTCAAACCGCCAAAACTTCGACGCCGCTCGACTGGGCCGTTCGGATGGCTGATTCGGACATGCAGCGAAATCCGAAGGGCTGGATGCTGGATTTCTCGAAAGAACCCCGCTGGAATTACTGTCATGGTCTCGTGTGTACGTCGCTGGAGAAACTCTGGAAACGGCAGGGCGACGCCAAATACTACGCCTACATCAAGGAGTACGCCGATGACATGATTCAGCCCGATGGGACCATCAAAACCTATTCGCTGGAAGCATACAACATTGACTGGGTCAATCCCGGTAAATTCGTTTTTGCCCTGTACGAAAAGACGGGTGACGAAAAGTACAAAAAAGCCCTGGCGATGTTACGGGACCAGATGCGGACGCATCCCCGAACGAGGGAGGGCGGTTTCTGGCATAAAAAACGCTACCCTTCCCAGATGTGGCTCGATGGGCTGTACATGGCGACCCCATTTCTGGCTCAGTACGCCCAAACCTTTCGGGAACCCGAACTTTTCGACGAAGTAGCCCGACAGATCACCCTGATCGATCAGCATCACAAACAGCCCGGTACCAATCTCTACGTGCACGGCTGGGATGAGAGCCGTACGCAGGCCTGGGCGGATTCACTGACGGGCCGCTCGCCGCACGTCTGGGGGCGGGGACTGGGCTGGTACGCCATGACGCTGGTGGATGTACTGGACTATTTTCCGAAAAATCATCCCAAACGAACGGACATTCTCCGCATTACCAAAAATCTGGCTGAAACACTGCAACGCTACCAGGATCCCGCTACGGGGCTGTGGTACCAGGTGATGGACGTCGGGCCGAAAGTCGGTAATTATCTGGAGTCTTCGGCCTCTACCATGCTGGCTTATTTTCTCGTAAAAGCGGGTCGGCAAGGCTACGCTTCTGCGGCTAGTCTGGAAGCTGGCAAGAAAGCTTATCGGGGAATTCTTACCCACCAACTCCGAACGGAATCGGATGGTACCCTGGCCATCACCGACGCCTGTGCGGGAGCGGGGCTGGGTGGTACGCCTTACCGCTCAGGGACTTTTGCCTACTACGTTCAGGAAGCCAAACGCGATAACGACCCCAAATCGGTAGGTCCTTTTATTCTGCTGGCTTTGGAAATGGATCAACTCAAGTCCAGCCGCTAGAGCTATTCTCCCGATTCTCTATTTTTCAGCTATATGCAAAAAATTACGTTACTAGCCGCCGGATTGTCACTGGGTTTGTCAGCCTTGGCTCAAGTCAAACCTTCGGCTGAATTGTCAACCGTTTGGGTCGCGGATCAGGGGGATGGAACCTACAAAAATCCGGTACTGCACGCCGATTATTCCGATCCGGATGTCTGCCGAGTAGGGGCTGATTTTTACATGACGGCTTCGAGTTTCGATGCCATTCCGGGTCTGCCCATTCTGCATTCGAAAGATCTGGTCAACTGGTCGCTCATAGGTCATGCCCTGCGACGGCAGCCGCCTTTCGATCATTTCTCCAAAACCCAGCACGGCAATGGCGTCTGGGCTCCGGCGATACGCTTTCACCAAAATGAATTTTACCTGTATTACCCGGACCCTGATTTTGGTATTTACCTGACCAAAGCTAAAAATCCGGCGGGCCCCTGGTCGGAACCTGTGCTGGTAGAAGCCGGAAAGGGATTGATTGACCCCTGTCCGCTCTGGGACGACGATGGGCAGGTCTACCTCGTACACGGCTGGGCGGGGAGTCGGGCTGGTATCAAGAGCGTCCTGACCGTTAAAAAACTCAACACCACCGGAACGAAGGTACGAGATGAAGGCGTACTGGTCTACGACGGACATGTTCTAGACCCGACGGTGGAAGGCCCCAAGTTTTACAAGCGAAACGGCTACTACTACATCTTTGCTCCGGCGGGGGGCGTTTCTACGGGTTGGCAACTGGTGCTTCGCTCCAAAAACGTCTACGGACCCTACGACCGGCGGGTGGTCATGGATCAGGGAAAGTCGCCCATCAATGGTCCGCACCAGGGGGCCTGGGTAACTACGCCTCCCGTTAAGGGTCGATCAGAGGACTGGTTCATTCATTTTCAGGACAAAGAAGCCTACGGGCGAATCGTGCATTTACAGCCGATGCAGTGGGTAAATGACTGGCCGGTCATTGGACTCGACGCGGATAAGGACGGCAAGGGCGAGCCCGTACTGACCCACCGGAAACCGAACGTAGGCAAGACTTACCCCCAAGCGACGCCACCCGAATCGGACGAGTTCAATCAGCTGACCCTCGGGCGGCAGTGGCAATGGCAGGCCAACCCGCAGGGCATCTGGCACATGCTGCAACCGGAAGGTTTTCTGCGACTTTATTCCTACCAGGCTCCCGCTGAGGCCCGAAATCTGTGGAGCGTTCCCAATGTGTTGTTACAGAAATTTCCGGCAGAAACGTTTCAGGTTACTACTAAATTGACGTTCACGCCCAATGCCAAGCTCGACAACGAGAAAGCGGGACTGGTAGTGATGGGCTTGCGTTACGCCAGCCTGTACCTGAAGAGTCAGAAGCAGGAGATGGAACTCGTATCAGCGGTCTGTGAAAAAGCGGCGGATAATCAGCCGGAAAGCGAAAAACGTATTACCTCATTAAAGGCCGGACAACCCGTGTACCTGCGACTGCAAGTACGCCCCGGAGCCCGCTGTCAGTTTAGCTACAGTCTCGACGGAACGCAGTATCAGAAAGCCGGAGCCGAATTCCAGGCCGAAGTAGGCCGCTGGATTGGAGCCAAGATGGGTCTGTTCTGTACACGAACCGCTCAAATCAATGATTCCGGATACGCCGATGTGGACTGGTTTCGTGTTGAACCCTTACCCTAACAAAGCCCATGAATCGCTATCTACTAATCATTTTTCTGGTATTGTTAAGTCTGTCAGGCTGGTGCCAGCGTCGAGTGATTACCGTGGCTCAGGACGGGAGTGGCGACTTTCGACGCGTACAGGAAGCCCTTACTTCCGTACCCAGTCCCAATACCAAACCCATAACGATTCGAATTAAAAGAGGAGTTTACAAG
>NZ_JBMDWJ010000394.1:0-3106 GCF_048595215.1 Siphonobacter sp. | reverse complement strand
TGCAGATATTATTAGATAAATACAATTTATTCATTAAATCTTGACTAGGTTTTCGTAGGGAGTCCTCCTACCTTTGTTTCCTTATATTTTACGCATCAGAAATCTCTCCATACCCTGCGAGTATCTATGATTATTGTTACCGGAGCTGCTGGCTTTATTGGAAGTAATCTTATCCAAAGGCTAAATCAGGATAAATTCAACTTTATCATCGCCGTTGATGATTTCTCGGATCCTGTCAAACGCAAAAATCTGGAAAATAAACAGATTCAGGAGTACGTTGATCGGGAGCATTTCTTCGACTGGCTCGATCAGAATTATCATGAAGTAGAGTTTATTTTTCATATTGGTGCCCGCACGGATACCACGGAATTTAACTACGAGATTTTTGATCATCTCAACGTTAATTACTCCAAGCAAATCTGGCGTAAGTGCGTAGCTTACCAAATTCCTTTGGTATACGCTTCGTCGGCCGCTACCTACGGACTGGGTGAATTAGGCTACGAGGATAACGAAACGTTAATTCCTCAGCTTAAGCCCCTTAACCCCTACGGAGATTCTAAAAATCAATTTGATATCTGGGCTTTAGAACAAGAAGAAAAACCCTTCTTCTGGGCGGGTTTGAAATTCTTCAACGTGTACGGTCCTAACGAGTATCATAAAGGCCGCATGGCTTCGGTGATTATGCACGCTCACCGGCAGATTAAGGCTACGGGACAGATGAAGCTTTTCCGTTCGCATAACCCTGAGTTCAAGGATGGCGAACAAATGCGGGACTTTGTGTACGTGAAGGATGTCGTAGAAGTTTGCCTCTTTCTGATGTACAGCCGCAAGCATTCGGGCATTTACAACCTTGGTAGTGGAAAAGCCCGTACCTTCCTGGATCTGGTCACGAACACGTTCAAGGCCATGAACCTGGAACCCCAGATTGATTTCATCGATACACCCATCGACATTCGCGATACATACCAGTACTTCACGGAGGCAGCCATGAGTAAACTCCGTTCGATTGGCTACGAAAAGCCCTTTCATACGCTGGAAGAAGGCGTTGCCGACTATGTAGGGAATTATCTGGCGACCGAACGTTACGTATAAAACGACTCAATACTTTTAAATCGACGCCTGGAGAACTTTCTTCAGGCGTTCTTTTTTATAGAGGTTTACAAAAACTTAATACTCCGATGGCATGGCGGCGGTTCGATTACCCAACGCCTCTTCTATTTTTGCGGTATGAACTACGATCTGATCCCTTCTCCCTGTTTTGTACTGGAAGAAGCCAAATTAAAGCGTAACCTGGAGTTGCTTCGCTACGTGCAGCAGCAGGCCGGGGTAGAAATCATTTGTGCCCTGAAAGGCTTTTCGATGTTTAGTACGTTCCCGATGCTTCGAAACTACCTGGCCGGAGCCACGGCCAGTAGTATCAATGAAGCCCGGCTTATCAACGAAGAATGGGGAACGAAGGCTCACTCCTACGTACCCGCCATTCGAGAAGACGAGATTGAAGAACTAATTGAACGGTCTACGCACCTGACCTTTAATTCCTGGCGTCAATTTGAAAAATTTGGCAAACAGGCGGCATCAGCTGGCGTATCGGTAGGTATTCGTATTAACCCGCAGTACTCGGAGGTTACAACGGATTTGTACAATCCCTGCGTACCGGGTTCGCGTTTGGGCGTGATTCGGGCCGTATTCCCGGATCAGCTGCCCGCTGAAATTGAAGGGCTGCACTTCCATACCCTTTGCGAGAACGATTCGCACACGCTGGAGCGGACGCTCGTACACGTCGAGCAACGGTTCGGTGATTTACTCCAGCAGGTCAAATGGATCAATATGGGCGGCGGTCACCTGATTACGCGGGCCGATTACGATCCGGAACATTTGATTTCGGTCTTAAAAGCGTTTAAAGCCAAGTTTCCGCATCTGAAGATTATCATGGAGCCGGGCTCGGCCGTGGGCTGGCAGACGGGCGTACTGGTTTCAACCGTACTCGATATAGTAGATGCTCAGGGAATCAATGTGGCCATGCTGGATACATCCTTTTCGGCTCACATGCCCGATACGCTGGAAATGCCCTACAAGCCGCGGATCATTGGGGCTCATCAGGACCCCGTGGCTGGTAAACCTACCTACCGCATGGGTGGCAGTACCTGTCTGGCCGGTGATTACATGGGTGATTATAGTTTCGACGCGGATTTGCAGGAAGGCGACACGATCGTTTTTGATGATATGATTCACTACACTATGGTGAAAACGACGACCTTCAACGGCGTAAATTTACCTAGCATTGGTATCTGGAAAGAGGACGGCACCTTTGAACTCGTTCGCAGCTACGGCTACGAAAGCTACAAGGACCGACTTTCCTAATCGTGAAAAAGGGGCTCTTAAGCCCCTTTTTTATTGGATTCGAATGAACCAGTATGGACAGCCTTCGTCACAAGGCGGGTTGATTTGTAAGGTATCATTTCGTACCCGATAGCTCTGCTGATTCCAACCGTTTGCAGCACTGCTATCGACGGGTAATCGATCCAGGTATAAGTAGCGATTATTGGTAGCATACAGGCGAACCGATGCATAATCTCTCAACTCAACTCCGGTAGCTAATAGCGTCGAATCTTTTTGAAAAACCAGAGTCTGGGGCGGATTTAATGGAATCGGATAGGTGTACGATTTTCCATTCCAATCCCCTCGTTCGACCAGCAACCACTTTCCTGCAATGCCTTCTCCAGTCGCTCGTTCGATTCCTTCCAGTGGGTCTTTCCGGCAGGCCGTTGCCAGGATCAGTAAGGTTATGGCGAGTACATAAGTTTTCATAGCTTCTTGGTTAGTTAATTCATCGAACGCGTACGTAAGCCGAATGGCAGCCCTCCACACAGGGCGGTATAATCCATAGCGTATCCGGACTGAGTTTATAGGCAAGTTTGTAAGACTGCTTATCCGTTAGTATCAGATGGGAATCATCCATCGAAAATTTTTGGGAAGGAACATTGGCTAAATTCAGCACGTTTTCACTACGCGTAAACTCAATGATCTCTGCCGTATCGGCTGCTACGGGCACCGTATACAAGCGATCACCCGGTGAATAGCTGTACTCAAACAGCCGCCATTTCCC
>NZ_JBMDWJ010000393.1:0-11551 GCF_048595215.1 Siphonobacter sp. | reverse complement strand
CATTTTCATCTCGCTCTGTCCTAGCAATCGTATCCAGCTAGCATCCGAACGCAGCCGGGCAGGCAAAGCCCGGGAACGCTTACGGAGATAGGGTCAAAAGTAGAAGGGCTGGCGATACGCTTCAACGTACAGATTCTCGTTTTTATGGTACTATTTACCGATGGGCTCTCATTGGGACTACTTCAGGGCTTATCAGTAAGGTAAGTACGGGTACAGAGAGCCTTCTTAACGCATTATTTGGGTGTATTACTTACGTTACTTAGTAATTCTATTCAATCATTCAGGAACCTATTTTTGTCTCCGGTACTATCTTTAGGTATCCCTTTCTAGAATATTCATTGGAGAAGATACAGATGCATCGGAGGCAATCTCTAACGATAGATTCAGCTCCCGTGTATAATCCTATCCATCCTTACGATTCCCTATGACCTTCGAACATGACACCAACGAGCGTATACGCGTGTATGAACTCGATCCAAGCAACAGCCCATTGGTTTTCGAGGTTAGAGCGACGGATTTAACGTTTATCTGGAATACCGGAGAACGCCTGGATCTGACCGTTGATAAAGTCCCCTATCGCCTCGCTCGAAATCAGATCATTTTCCTGACCGAATTTCATCACATCGATAGCATCGAACTGAAATCCGCCCGTATGGTTCGGTTCAACCAGCCCTTCTACTGCATCATCAATCACGATAATGAAGTAGGTAGCAAAGGTTTTCTCTTTTTTGGAGCTTCGGGAATTCCGATTATCTCCATTGATGAAGCAATGCTCTGGGAATTTGAAATCTCCTGGCAATTATTTGAAGCCGAGATGCAACGGACCGAGATTCTGAAGAAAGATATGCTACAGTCCATTCTCAAACGGATGCTTATTCTTTCGGCCCGCATCCTGCGAAAATCTACCGACTTTCATAAGCTGGAAAAAGGCCAAAGCGATCTCATCCGCGAATTCAACTATTTGGTGGAAAGACACTTTACCGAGCATCACGACGTCGCCTTTTACGCTTCTCAACTCAACAAATCGCCCAAGACCATTTCGAATGTCTTTTCCGTGGTTTCCAGCCGGGGACCGCAACACATCATTCACGACCGCATTATGATGCACGCCCGGCGACAGATTGGCTATACGAACCTGTCCATCAAGGAAATTGCCTACGAGCTTGGTTACGAGGACATTCATTCCTTCAGTCGCTTTTTCAAGAAAAAAGAAGGCATCTCGCCCATGCAGTATCGGGAAAAATTTTTAGCGAATACAAGTCCACAAGGAAAGATTGCTACCACCTCAGGAATCTATGCCTAACCCTTGCAAGGAATTATGCTGCTATTTTGAAGCATGAAATCACTCTGGTTTCCTTCCTAAACATAGCATCATGAAAAAAATAGCCATTAACGGTTTTGGACGTATCGGCCGGGCCGCTCTTAAAGTAATCTTTGAAACCAATGATCTGGAACTGGTAGGGATCAATGACCTCATGAGCATTGAAAACGCTGCCTATCTACTTAAATACGATACGAATTACGGCAAATACGAAAAAGCAGTCACCGTCGAGGGAGATACGATCCTAATCGATGGGAAAGCCATTCGATATACCAGCATCCGGGATATTGAAAACCTGCCCTGGAAAGAACTGGAAGCCGAAGTAGTCATTGAAAGTACGGGGATTTTTACCTCACAGGCCGCGGGTGATCGACACATCGCGGCTGGAGCGAAATTCGTGGTCATCTCGGGTCCGACCAAAGATACGCCCACGGTAGTACATGGCGTAAATACGGAAGAGGGGAAAGTCGCCGTATTCTCCTGTGCGAGCTGTACCACTAACAATATCAGTCCCGTAATCGAAATACTGGGCCGTAGGCTGGGTATTAAAAAAGCCATCCTGAACACGACGCACGCGTATACGGCTTCCCAAACACTGGTGGATGCTCCCTCCAAACGCGAACCCCGTATGGGACGGGCAGCGGCTAATAACCTGGCCCCGGCGGCTACCGGTGCCGCCATTGCCACCACGAAAGCCTTACCGCAGTACGCCGGAAAATTCGACGGCATTGCCGTACGCGTACCCGTAGCCGTCGGCTCTATTTCGGATATTACGTTTATTGCCGAACACCCGACCAGCGTTGAGGAGATCAATCAGATTCTGACCGAAGAAGCGGCTACGCCCCGGTACGAAAAAGTCCTTGCCGTTACGGATGAACCCCTGGTTTCCAGCGACATCGTTAAAAGCCCCTTTGCGGCAACGGTTGATCTGGAAATGACGCGGGTGGTGGATGGTGATCTGGTCAAAGTTATGGCGTGGTACGACAATGAATGGGGATTCACCAACCAAATGATTCGACAAATCCAGTCCCTGTAGTAGAGTAGCTTTCGTCAATTCTTAACCGTTACTGCCATGAATTACGCAGCACTTGCCTTTACCGATGGCACCAAAGCAATCCAGGAACGCATGGGGAGTCGCGGTGCGTACGAGCGGATGGAACGCATGACCTACGTGGAAGGTTTGACCGGCGTTGAGCGTAACTTCATTGGTCAGTTGGATAGCTTTTACCTGGCCTCTTCGGGAGCGAACGGGTTTCCCTATATCCAGCACCGGGGTGGTCCGAAGGGTTTTATCAAAGTACTTGATGACCAAACGATCGGTATCGTGGATTTTAGCGGAAACCGGCAGTACATTTCAGTCGGTAACATCGAGCAAAATCCGAAGGTATCGCTGATGTTGCTCTCCTACCCGCTACGTGCTCGTTTGAAGTTATACGCGGAGGCCGAAATCGTGGAAATCCGCGACAACCCGGAGCTTTACGCATTACTCAAACCCGAGGAGTACAAATTCAAACCCGAACGGTTACTGCTCTTTCACATTAAAGCCTACGATTGGAATTGTCCGCAGCACATTACGCCTCGGTACACGTTGGAGGAGCTGGAAGAGGTGAATCAACCCAAAGATCAGTACATTCAGCAGTTGGAGCGGGAAATTAAAGTATTGCGGGCAAAACTCGGCGATTCGTAATAGGGACAAAGAAATCTTTGCTGTCGGGCAGGTTAACTCAACCATTCTCTGAAAATAGACTTGGGACCAGCGATGGAAAACTCAAGTCTATTTTCATTTTCCAGTACGCACCTTACTGGGCTAAAGACGTATTTGTTCGTCCAATGCAACAAAAAAGGCTTTCAGAGGAATCCCTCTAAAAGCCTTCAAGGAAGTGGAGAAGATCGGGCTCGAACCGACGACCTCTTGCATGCCATGCAAGCGCTCTAGCCAACTGAGCTACATCCCCTTCTGAAATGTGGGTGCAAATATGTGGCTTTCAAAGGGCCTTGTCAAGCAAAAGACGAAGAAAACTTTCATTTTTCGGCGTTTTCGTTCTGCCCTCCAAAAAGATACCTGATAACCAACTAACAATCAGTGCAGTTGTAAAAAATAGAATAGTCTGGTAAACTAATAGAGTATTTGACTTGTTTATCTCAACGGAACGTTGAACCTTTGCGGACGTTCGATAAACCTTAAACTGATTCGATTATGTCCTTACGACTTGGAGACATCGCACCCGATTTTGAAGCAGATACCACTCAGGGCCACATCCGTTTTCACGAATGGCTGGGCGATAAATGGGGCTTACTCTTTTCACACCCCGCTGACTTTACGCCTGTATGTACGACGGAGCTTGGTAAAACCGCTCTGCTGAAAGGTGATTTCGAAAAACGTGGCGTGAAAGTGATTGCTGTATCGGTTGATGATCTGGATTCTCACAACCGCTGGACGCCTGATATTGCCGAAGTAAGTGGTACGGAAGTCAATTTTCCCATCATCGCCGATTCGGACCGTAAAGTCGCTGAATTGTACGACATGATTCACCCGAATGCCAGCGAAAAAGCCACGGTTCGTTCGGTATTTGTCATCGGTCCCGATAAAAAAATCAAACTGACCCTGACCTACCCCGCCTCCACGGGACGTAATTTCCAGGAGATTCTACGGGTGATTGATTCCCTGCAACTCACGGCCAACTATCAGGTAGCCACACCGGCCGACTGGAAAGACGGCGAAGATGTCATTGTAACGCCTGCCGTTTCCAATGATGCTCTGGCAGAGAAATTTCCCAAAGGCGTTACGCACGTAAAACCCTACCTGCGTGTTACACCGCAGCCGAATAAATAATAGTATTTACCGTTTTTCGTTTAAAAACCACAGCGTTACTCAATTGTAGAGCGACGCTGTGGTTTTTGTTTAAGAACGTACCCGCTTCGTACACGAGCGGGTGGTTTACCTAACCGCTTTACGTACAAATCCAACGGAAAACTGTAAACTGAAAACCGTAAACCAAGAACTCTCCCTTACTTTTACGGGCTCTTTTTCAAATTCGAATGCCTGCTCCAGTCAAACGCCGCTCACCGTTCAACGTAAAATTGCTCCTCGCTCTCAGTCTCCTGTGCATTGGGCTGATTGCCGCTTTTTTGTATTTCCGGTATCGCAATCCTACGCAAATTGAATGGGATTACTCCCGAACCGCCAGCATTCGCATTCCAACGGAATATCCCGTCCACGGCATTGACGTATCCAAACACCAGGGTAAAATTGAGTGGAGCGTCATTCGGGAGTCGGCTCTGGCGGACGAGGCTCGCCTGGAGTTCGTATTTATCAAAGCCACCGAAGGCATTTCCATTCAGGACAAACGCTTCAAAAACAATTACAGCAGTGCTCGCCAGACGGGTTTACGCGTCGGTGCCTATCACTTTTTCATCCCCTGGCGGGACCCGGTTCCGCAGGCCGATAATTTCATCGAAACGGTACAACTGAAATCGGGGGATTTGCCGCCGGTATTGGACGTCGAATCCTCACATCCGCTGAAATCCGACGAACGGACCATCCGCGACATTCGTACCTGGCTGGAGTTAATCGAAAAGGAATACGGCGTCAAACCCATCATTTACACCAATCGCCGCTTTTACCAGAAATTCATTCGGGGAAATTTCGACGAATATCCACTCTGGCTGGCCCATTACTCATCGGAACAACTAGCGGGTGATATTTCCGGGAAAGTCTGGTTCTGGCAGTATTCCGAACTGGGTCAGCTGAAAGGCATCAAGGGAAAGGTCGATTACAACGCCTTTCTGGGGGATCTGAGCGAGCTGGAGCAAATCTGCCTGCCCTAGTCCAAAAAATTTCACGAAAAGTTTTATTACGGAACTCTGCACCCATTTGTTGGTTTTTATGGATGCAGTAGCCATTTTTGGCCCGCTTAAACGCAGTAGCATGAACCGGGGTTATTTAACCGCTCATGTCCTGACGTATCCTATCATTCAGAGCCTTATCTTATGCTGAAGTCTATTCCATTTACTCAGAATCCTGCTTACGCAAAGCTTCTTGCTCATTTTGAGGCTACTCAATCCGTTCAGATTAAAGACTTATTTGCGGAAGATACCGAACGGTTCAATCGTTTTTCGACTCGTTTTGAAGACATCCTACTCGATTACTCCAAAAACCGAATCACCGAAGAAACGAAACAGTTATTACTGGAACTGGCTCAGGGAGCCGAACTGAAAGATGCCATTGAGCAACTGTTCACCGGCCAGAAAATCAACGCGACCGAAGACCGGGCCGTACTCCACGTAGCCCTACGGAATCGCTCAAATACACCTATTGAAGTGGACGGTGCGGATGTGATGCCCGAGGTGAATGCCGTACTGGATAAGATGAAAACGTTCTCCGAAAAAGTCATTTCCGGTGAATGGAAAGGCTATACGGGCCAGGCCATTACGGATGTGGTGAATATTGGTATTGGTGGCTCGGATCTGGGTCCGGTGATGGTGACGGAGGCTCTGAAACCTTACAAAAACCACCTGAATCTGCATTTCGTATCCAACGTCGATGGTACGCACATTGCCGAAACGTTGAAAGCCGTTAATCCCGAAACAACCTTGTTTCTGATTGCGTCCAAGACGTTCACGACGCAGGAAACCATGACCAACGCCCACACGGCCCGTACTTGGTTGCTGGATGCGGCTGGTGATGATTCCGCCGTAGCGAAACACTTCGTAGCCATTTCAACCAACGAAAAAGAAGTCAGCAAATTCGGTATCGATACCGAAAATATGTTCGTCTTCTGGGATTGGGTAGGTGGTCGGTACTCACTCTGGTCGGCGATTGGTTTGTCGATCATTCTGAGCGTAGGTTACGAAAATTTCGTGGAATTGCTCGAAGGGGCTCACGCCATGGATAACCATTTTCGGACGGCTACTTTTGAACAAAACATTCCCGTAACGCTGGCTTTACTGGGGATCTGGTACAACAACTTCTACGGTGCTCAGACGCAGGTTATTTTGCCCTACGATCAGTACCTGCACCGCTTTGCGGCGTACTTCCAGCAGGGCGATATGGAATCGAACGGCAAGTACGTCGGTCGCGACGGCCAAGCCGTAGATTACCAAACGGGGCCTATCATCTGGGGGGAACCCGGTACCAACGGTCAGCACGCGTTTTATCAATTGATTCACCAGGGTACGAAACTGATTCCGGCGGATTTCATTGCTCCGGCGATTAGCCACAATCCCATCGGTGAGCACCATAAGATTCTGCTTTCCAACTTCTTCGCTCAGACGGAAGCATTGATGAACGGGAAAACATCCGAAGAAGTCATCGCCGAATTCCAGTCGAAAAACGTAAGTCCAGAAGTATACGAGTCGCTGGTGGCTTTTAAAGTATTTGAAGGCAACCGTCCGACGAACTCCTTCCTGGTCAAAGCCATTACGCCCCGTACGCTGGGTAGCCTGATTGCCGCCTACGAACACAAGATTTTTGTACAGGGCGTCATCTGGAATATCTACAGCTTCGATCAGTGGGGTGTGGAACTGGGCAAGCAACTGGCCAGCAAAATCTATCCTGAACTACAAAACGATGAGCCGGTTAACGATCACGATGGATCAACCAATGGTCTTATCAACGCTTACAAAGCCTGGCGTTAGTAAAAATACCGGAACGTTGTAACGTTCCTTGAAAAAACGGCGTATCGTAGGTCAAAGCCCCTTTGCACGTATGATACGCCGTTTTTTTGCTTGCCTTTGCCTACTCCTGAGTTCGGCTTGTCTGGCTCAGGACCTTCCTGTTTATTACGAAACTTCGTCTAGAATGCCGTCTTCCCCCATGCTACACCGCTGGTACTTGGGCCTGGAAGGTTTCACCCGTACGGACCAAAGTACACTTACAAATTCGCTGGATGGCCTGGTTACGGCTGCTTCGGTTAACCGGGCTAGTTGGTCCGCTTTGATTGGCTACGCTTACCGTGATGCCTGGGTACTGGAAGGGGGCTACGCCCGCATGCCTATCCATAATCAGCTCACCCTGGTTACGGCTCCGCAATCGGTTGCCTTCACCTTCACAAATGAATCCCATGCGGCAATGTTACGTTTCAAACGTCGCCTGTTTCAAACGGGTAAGCGAAAAAATCAGGCAGGACTTTGGCTCACCGCTGGAGCATATATTGTACCCAGTTCGGGGAAGTACGTGGATGGTTTCATCATGGAAGGCTATCGGTATCGTCGCTTTCAAACGGCTCCCGACACGCTTTTGCTACTCAGTCAAACGGAAACGGCCAAACGTACCACGGGTATGCTGGAATTGGGCCTGGAATATAATGTACGACTGTCCAATCGACTAGAAATGGGTTTCTATGGTCGAAAGATCTGGGGTTTACAAAAGGCTTTGGTTACCGAGATGATTTACTCCGAGAATAGCGTACAGACTCAATCTTCCCGCATTACGGCCACTGGTACAGGCTGGAGTCTGGGTTTGGCTCTGCGGTACACCTATTCCTTCCGGCGATCGATGAAAAGCGTATACGATTTGCACGGGAAATATGGAAATCAGTAATGCCTCGTTCCTTTTGCAGGCAGGTACGTTGCATGACGAGTTCAAGTCTGTCCGTTTTAACGAATTTTACTCCTGCATGGACACGAAAAAAGAGGGCATCTCCTAAAGGAGATGCCCTCTTTCGGTATCAAGTCTTTTTACTTTAGTAAGTCAATTAAGGCCTCAGCGGTTACTTTCTGCTGCTCGCCCGTCGTCATGTTTTTCAGCGTTAACTGACCAGAGGCGATTTCCTCCGAACCGATCAGTACCACGAAGGGAATCTTCTTACGATCGGCGTAATCGAGCTGCTTCTTCAGTTTGGACGATTCCGGATACAACTCGGCGTTGATACCCGCCTGCCGGGCTTTTTGTAACAGCGGCAGCGAATAGGTTTCGCCCGCGGCATCGAAATTGGCAAAGAGTAGCTTCGTGGTGACGCTCTGATTTTCCGGGAAAAGCTGTAGTTCTTCCATCACGTCGTAAATCCGATCTACGCCCAGTGAAATCCCTACTCCCGACAGGTTGGGTACCCCAAAAGCTGCCGTCAGGTTATCGTACCGACCCCCGCCGGAGATACTGCCGATCTGGACACCGCCCGCTTTTACTTCAAAAATGGCTCCGGTATAATAGCTCAGCCCACGAGCCAGCGTAATGTCAAGCTGAATTTTTTTGTCCGAAATTCCCATCGTCCGAATCATCCGCCAGAGTGTTTCCAGCTCCTGCACGCCCTTCATACCTACCTGCGAGTTCTGTAACCAGTCTTTCAGGTTTTCAAAGGTTTCGCGATTGGAAGTCATCGGAGCAAACAGCGGCTGTAGCTTCTTGATGGAGGCATCCGAAAGGCCTTTCTCGCTCAACTCCTCCTCTACTTTTTCCTTTCCGACTTTATCAAGTTTATCAATGGCCACGAACAGAGCAGCTTCCTTACCCGCCACGCCAATCACCTCGGCAATGCCACTGAGAATCTTTCGGTTATTGATTTTAATCGTGAAATCTTCAATGGATAGGCCCGCGAAAATTTCGTGTAACATGGCTACGATTTCCGTTTCACAAAGCAGGGAATCCGTACCGACAATATCCGCATCGCACTGGTAGAATTCGCGGTACCGACCTTTCTGAGGCCGATCCGCCCGCCAGACGGGTTGCAACTGATAGCGTTTAAAGGGGAACGTCAGCTCGCCGCGGTTCATCACGACGTAGCGGGCAAACGGTACAGTCAGGTCGTAACGAAGTCCTTTTTCGGCGATTTTAGGCGTCAGTTTTTTGTATCCTTCTTCTATATCAACTGTCTCGATTTTATCCAGAAAATTACCGGAATTCAGAACTTTGAATAGTAACTGGTCCCCTTCTTCGCCGTATTTACCCATCAGTACCGACAGGTTTTCCAGCGTGGGCGTTTCGAGGGGTTGAAATCCGTATTTCTGGAAGGTACGGCGGATGGTATCGAAAATGAAGTTTCGTTTCACCATTTGCTCCGGACCGAAGTCGCGGGTGCCGCGGGGCAAGCTTGGTTTTTGTATACTCATGATCTATGTTTCACAGGAGTGGGGATTTGCTCTCCTGAAGGGCTCTGGTTCATTCTAGACCACAAAAATAGCATTCAAAGCCCGAAGCGAGGGGATTCATTTAAAATTCCTTTATTTTTAAACGCCCTTTCACTTGATTTGTGCGGAAAAACAAGTAGTTTTGCGGTTCATTTTGAGGTTCTGAGTATGAGTATCTGGTATTCCTGGATTACTCGAATCGGTGACCAGTCATACCAAACTGAACAAAATCATGGGTGTATCACAACTGAAGCGTAAAGACCGCAGAAACAAGTCTATCGCTAACAACCGCATCACTACGATCAAACGCCTCTCACTGAAGCCGACGATCAAGAAAGTAGATGTTGAAGCCATCAAAGCTTCTTTCGAACAGAAATAATTGGCAGTTCGGGCATTCTCGCCTATTCTGCCTTTCTATTGATGCATTGAAACCCCGCTAAATGGATTTAGCGGGGTTTTCTTTTTCCCTCTCTTTGTGAGATTTTTCTACTTTAGGCTTTTGCTTTTTAGCCATTGCTTCTTTCCGCTGAGCCATCTCCCGGCGATTTTTCCGAAAAAACCGACGCATCTCCTTCCGCGTATCTACCCGTACCCGCATTTGCAGGGCATTGCCGTACATGATCATACCCCCTACCACGAGGGCAATCGCGTAAATGCCTAGAAGAAACCAGCGATTGAAGACTTCGTTGGTAGATTCTAACCATACGGCTTTCGTCAGTACAATGATGCCATAGACAAACACAACCAGACTCACCACCGATAACAGCGTGGATTTGGTCTGTAAACTCATGCGTTTGACTATCTTACGACCCGGAGCTTTTTTATATTCAACAATTTTCATAGTTCGTACAGGTTCTTTAAAATACAACCCTGAAAAGAGCCGTATAGTTTGGGGGGTGAAGTACTAGAATTACGCTAAAAAATCCTTTTTTTTCAAAAAGTAGCTGTACACCCGCTAACATCACGTAATTTTCAGTCGCAATCTTACTTTCAAATTTGATATTACCAATGCAGATCGCTCAAAAGCTAACTCTCACGCTGTGCTTATCAGTCGCAGCACTGGGCTTTACCTCGGCTCAGGACCAACGAGCTGTCAAGAAAAACTATCTCGTTAAACCGGAAGAAACAGAATTCTGGGATCCCGAAATCCCAACGGTTACGCCCGGTCAGTCCTACGGCTTGCCCCCCTCGGATGCTATCATTCTCTTTGATGGTAAAAACCTCGACAACTGGATTACCGTAAAAGACGGCAGTCCTGCCAAATGGGAAGTGAAAGACGGAGCCTTCTCGGTGGTGAAAGGAGCGGGTAACATTTCGACCAAGCAGGATTTCCAGGATTATCAATTACACATTGAGTGGCGTTCGCCCAATGAGCCCGAGACGCTGAAAAGTCAGGGTAAAGGAAACAGTGGTATTTTCATGCAGGGTATGTACGAAGTACAGGTACTCAACAGCTACAAAAACCGCTCGTACCGCAACGGCCAGGCCGGATCGATTTACAAACAAACGCCACCGATGATCAACCCGATTCGTCCGATGGGCGAATGGAATACGTACGATATCATCTATACGGCTCCCCGCTTTAACCAGAACGGTGGTGTGGAAACGCCTCCGTACGTAACGGTTATTTTCAACGGAATCATCGTTCAGAACCATACTAAGATTCAGGGTTCGACGGAGTACATCGGTGCTCCGAAAAACGTTCCCCATGGCAAAGGCCCGATCAGTTTGCAGGACCACGGTAATGCGGTAAGCTTCCGTAACGTCTGGATTCGCGAACTGTAAGCGACCGCGTACAACCTTCAGAGGACAGATTATAGAGAATAGGCATTAGATTCTGAAAAGTCAGCGTCTGATGGCTCTCCTCTATAATCTGTCCTCTTCGATTTAAATCTGTCCGCCGCCGTTTATCTTTGTCGCTTATTCCGTAATCTTTACTCCAGTGAAGCGTCTCATTTCCTTTATTCTTCGTACGGTTCCCCGGCCCGTTTTGCAACGGGTGAGTTATATTCCCCTGAAAATCACGGCGTTTTTCCTGAAAGGTACCGACAAAGAATGTCCCGTTTGTGGTCAGACGTTTCGGCGGTTTCTCCCCTATGGCCGTTTGCAGTCGCGGGCCAATGCCCTGTGTCCCAACTGTCTGGCTCTGGAACGGCACCGGCTCAT
>NZ_JBMDWJ010000392.1:0-10376 GCF_048595215.1 Siphonobacter sp. | reverse complement strand
GATCGGGATTTAAAAGAACTCTATCCTTACGTCGGAAAAGTCAATACCGAATTTGCCAAATTAAAAGATCTTTCGGATGACGAACTTCGTCAGCAAACGGCTGATTTGAAGGCAGTCATCAAGGAAAGGCTTGCTCCCATTGATCAACAATCCGAAGCGATTCGTCAGCGTATCGATGCGAATCCGGATATGGACATCAATGAAAAAGATTCGCTCTTCAAGCAGATTGATGCCCTCGAAGTACAGTCGGATCAGAAGTTGGAGGATGTATTACTTGAAATCCTGCCCCGGGCTTTCGCGATTGTGAAAGAAACGGGTCGTCGCTATACCGAAAATGGTCAGTTGGTAGTTACGGCTAACCTACATGACCGTTTTGTAGCTTCCAGAAAATCGAACGTCATTATTGACGGAGACAAAGCGATCTGGAAAAATACTTGGAATGTCATGGGTCAGCCCATCACCTGGAACATGGTGCACTACGATGTGCAGCTGATTGGTGGGGTGGTACTGCATCAGGGTAAAATTTCCGAGATGGCTACCGGGGAAGGTAAAACGCTGGTATCAACGTTACCCGCTTTCCTAAATGCCCTAGGCGGAAAAGGCGTACACATTGTAACGGTCAACGATTACCTGGCCAAACGTGACTCCGAGTGGAATGCTCCACTGTTTGAGTTTCACGGGATGAACGTAGACTGTATCGACCGGCACGAGCCCAACACGCATTCGCGTCGGCAGGCGTATCAGGCTGATATCACCTACGGTACCAACAACGAATTTGGTTTCGATTACCTCCGCGATAACATGGCTCGCACACCCGAAGAACTGGTGCAGCGGAAACACCATTACGCCATGGTCGATGAGGTCGATTCTGTATTGATTGACGACGCCCGTACCCCCTTGATCATCAGTGGGCCGATGGTGAAAGACAATGACGTACAGGAATTTGAAATGTTAAATCCCCGGATCGAGCGTCTGGTGGATGAGCAGCAAAAACTCGTACAGGGCTTTCTGACGGAAGCTCGCCGGTTGATCGCTGCGGGTAATACGAAAGAGGGTGGACTGGCTCTGTTTCGGGCACACCGGGGATTGCCAAAATACAAGCCGCTGATCAAATACCTCAGTGAGCAGGGCAATCAGGCCATCATGCGGGCCACTGAAAATGACTACTTGCAGGAACAAGGCAAACGAATGCCCGAAGCCGATGCTCCCTTGTATTTCGTCATTGAAGAGAAAAATAACTCCGTAGAACTGACGGAGAAGGGTATCGACGTGATGACCACGAAGAACGAAGATCCTAATTTCTTCATTCTGCCGGATTTGTCGGTAGTCCTGAATCAAGTTGAAAAATCAGATCTTTCTGAAGCAGATAAAATTCACAAGAAAGACGAGATTATCCGCGATTATTCCATTAAGACCCAACGGATTCACACGGTTAATCAATTGCTGAAGGCTCATACGCTTTTTGAAATTGACGTGGAATACGTGATCATGGATGGAAAGATCAAGATCGTCGATGAGCAGACGGGCCGGATTATGGAAGGGCGTCGCTACTCGGACGGTCTGCACCAGGCCATTGAAGCTAAGGAACGCGTTAAAGTGGAAGACGCCACGCAAACCTACGCGACGGTTACGCTGCAAAACTACTTCCGGATGTACCACAAACTTTCGGGTATGACCGGTACAGCCGAAACGGAAGCGGGTGAGTTCTGGCAGATTTACAAACTCGATGTAGTAGCCATCCCAACCAACCTGAAGATTGTTCGGAAGGACGAAGAGGATAAGGTATACAAAACTGTTCGTGAGAAATACAATGCCGTTGTTCAGGAAATCGATGAGCTGGTGAAAGCCGGCCGTCCGGTACTGGTGGGTACAACCTCAGTTGAAAACTCGGAAATCCTGAGCCGTTTGCTGCGGATGCGGGGTATTCAGCACCAAGTATTGAACGCCAAGCAACACCAACGCGAGGCCGAAATTGTGGCTTCCGCGGGTCACTCCCGTAACGTAACCATCGCGACCAACATGGCTGGTCGGGGTACGGATATTAAGCTGACGCCCGAATCGAAAACATCCGGCGGTTTAGCGATTATCGGTACGGAACGTCACGAGTCGCGGCGGGTTGACCGTCAGTTACGCGGTCGGGCGGGTCGTCAGGGTGATCCCGGATCGTCTCAATTCTTCGTATCGCTGGAAGATAACCTGATGCGTCTGTTCGGTTCTGAGCGGATTGCCAAGGTAATGGACCGGATGGGTATGGAAGAAGGAGAGGTAATCCAGCACTCGATGATTACATCATCGATTGAGCGGGCTCAGAAGAAAGTAGAGGAAAATAACTTCGGTATCCGGAAGCGTCTGTTGGAATACGATGACGTGATGAACTACCAGCGGGAAGCCATTTACAAACGCCGAAAAAATGCGTTGTTTGGGGACCGTCTGGCTCTGGATATTGCCAATATTACCTACGACGTTTGCGAAGAACTGGTTAACAATAACCCAAGCTTCGAAGAACTTGAATTGCGGGTGATTGAGACGCTGGCTATTCAGTTACCCTTCACTCGGGATGAATTCCTGCGGATGAAGCCTGAGCAACGTACACACCAGTTACATACTGCGGCCGAAACTCATTATCAGGCGAAAGGTGCGGATATTGCTCAACGGATGCGTACGTTCTTCCAGGATCTGTTCGAAGCCAACCAGGGTAATGTGAACGAGCAATCGGTCATTGGACTGCCCTTTACTGATGGAGAGCACGTGATGGGCTTCCAGGTGAATTTCCTGAAAGCACTGAACTCTGAAGGCCGGGAAGTAACCCGTGAAATTGAAAAGAATATCGCTCTGACGGTGATCGACCAGGAATGGAAAGAACACCTTCGCGATATGGATGACCTGAAACAGTCGGTACAGAATGCCGTATTTGAGCAAAAAGATCCCTTGCTGATTTATAAGTTCGAATCGATTGATCTGTTCAAGCAGTTCATCAATAAAGTCAACTTTGACATTGTTCAGTTGCTCATGCGTTATGACGTGCCTGAGCTGTTCGTTGATCAGCCACAGGTACCTCAGCCGCCGCGTCGCCCTGAACCACAGCCCCAGTTACAAACGAGTAAAGACGATGTATCGGGACTGACGGGTGGAAGTGGACCGAGCGTAGAAGAGCTTGAAGAAATTGCTCCTTCGATAGAACGGCCTCGTCAGCAACCCATTCGTGTTCAGAAGATTGAACCTAACCAACGGGTATCGGTTCAGTACATGGATGGCCGCGTAGAGCGGGACGTGAAGTTCAAGAAAGTAGAAGAAGATGTGAAACGTGGCGTATGCGTACTGATTGATTAGTATCGTTAGCTATCACTTTTCATTTTTGGTAAAAAGGTCAGTCTCTGGTAGAGGCTGGCCTTTTTACGTTTTTGTTCTTATGCCATAAAACCCGGTAATGGTAGCGGGGCAGGTTATACTAATATTTTCCTACAAACCATCTGATGGATAGGCTACACCTGCTTTTTCCCCATACAAACTAAAATTTCCTAATTCCTGCTGACATAGGGCTGTCATGGAGCCCTTCTACTTTTACATCCGAACAATAAACCAGCTGAGACGATGGAACTGATTCCGATGTTTTTAAGAGAAATGGAGCAGGAAGCTCAAACGACCCGTAAGATGTTATCCCGTGTACCCGATGATAAATTGGACTGGGCTCCGCACGAACGTAGTATGAAAATGCGGACTCTGGCAACGCATATCGCCGAACTACCTACCTGGGTGACGATGACATTAACGACGGATGAACTGGACTTTGCTTCCAATCCTTATCAGAAACAGGAGATTAATACGAATGCAGATCTTATGGAGTTTTTCGAAAAAAGCCTGGAAAATGGGAAGACACAGTTAATTCCAAAAAACGAACGTATTCTCAACGAACCCTGGACGTTGCGGGACGGTGAAACCATCTACAGTATCCGGCCCAGACACGAAGTCATCCGTATGGCTCACAACCAGATCGTCCACCATCGAGCTCAGCTAGGGGTGTTCCTACGTCTGCTGAACATACCGATTCCGGGTAGTTACGGGCCCAGTGCGGATGAGATGAATTTCTAACGAAGAAAACCAGCCTTTGGGTTGGTTTTCTTCGTTTCAGGGGAAATCTTTGGTGAGTATCAGCATTCTTGCGTACCTAACCTCTTACCTGATGAATCACCTGCCAGCCAGCCAGCCGATCCGTTGGCATTACCTGCGTCGTACCGCCCTTTGGTTCGTTGCCCTCTATACCATTCTGTATACGCTCCCGCTCACCGATATGGAGGCAATTATTGAGTTGACGGAATGGGTAGGCCAACAGGTAATACATCTGGAGAGTGCCAAGAAAATATGGAATACGGGCAGTGGCGATACCTCTTTTTCCTACGCGTACCTGTTTGTACTCAGTTTGTTTTGCCTGGGCATGGCAGTCCTGCTGGCGGCAGTGGTTGGTCCCCGCCGAAACTACACGTTGTTTTACGTACTTACGCAAACCTTTGTTCGCTATTACCTGGCGTACTTTATGCTCTTTTACGGGTTTGCTAAAGTATTTGAAGGCCAATTTATTTCGCCGCCACTCCTTTCGCTGGAGCAAACCTATGGCAATTCTTCACCGATGGGCATCATCTGGGTAATGATGGGATTGTCGAAAGCGTACGCCGTTTTTGGAGGATTAGGCGAAGTACTCGGAGGGCTACTGCTCTTTTTCCGACGAACCAAGACCCTGGGAGCTCTGCTGATTGTGGCCGTGATGACCAATGTTGTCATGCTGAATTTTGCCTATGATATTCCGGTCAAGTTATTTTCGAGTTATCTACTCTTGTTGGCTTTCTTCGTATTGGCACCAGATATTCCTGCCCTGGTGCGACTGTTTCTCCTACAACAGCCCGCTCAGTTGAATCAGTCGTCACTGACTTTATCCGGGAAGGGGCAACGTCTCACGCACACGATTGGTAAAACGCTGGTGATCTTGTTTCTAATCATGAAAACCAGTGCTAGCTTCAAGCCCTTTCCTGATGCTGATATTGCGTTGCGGGGCACCTACAAAGCCGAAACCTTTGTTCTGGGTACCGATACGCTGCCGCCTCTTACCACGGATAGTATTCGCTGGCAGAAGCTGCTGATTGAGAATAGTTACGGAATTTTATTACGCATGAACAACAAACAGGAATACTATAACACCAAAATCGATGAGCAGAAGAAAACCATTCGCTTTACTAATATGCATGATTCAACGCAGCGGTACACGCTGAACTACGTTTGGGCAAAAGATACATTTCAGCTCAGAGGTGAATGGGAAGGCAAGCCTTTGCAGGCCAGCTTTCGTCGTAGAAAAGTTGAGGAGTATACGTTAACAGGTCGCGGGTTCCATTGGATTAATGAATATCCTTACAACCGGTAGTGGTACAGTTTATTTAGATTTTCTGCGATTCCATAGTTCAATTATATGTCACATCGCAAGCCTTATCTACCCACAAAAATCTGTCCGGTTTGTCAGTTACCGTTTAGCTGGCGGAAGAAATGGGAACGGAATTGGGAAGAGGTCGTGTATTGCAGTGACAAATGCCGAATGAATAAATCAACCATTAAACCCAAGTCTGAAAACGTATGAAACCTTTCATCTATGTTTTATTACTAGTCAGTTTTATAGCTTGTAAAAATAAAGACGCCGACTCGCTGGTGGGTAAGTGGATGACGAGTGGCCAGAATCCCGAGGCTTGGGGCTTTGTATTGGATAAAGAAGGAATCGCTACAGCTTTGCCCGTTAAGGGCGTTCAATATAAAACCTGGGAACAGGTAGGCAGTAATCTGGTTTTGCACGGTACAAAATCAGAAGAACCGTATACGAACAGCTTTAAGATTCTTTCCCTGAAAGACAACACCCTAGTTGTAGAAGACGAGGACGGTCGGGAACTCACCTTTACTAAAACGTCAGCGATGAACGCCAGTGATCAGGATGAAGAAGCCTGTTATGCGTATACCATGAATCAGGATACCGTTTTTCTGCACCTGACGGCAACGCGTCCACGGGTAACGGGTGATCTAACGTACCAACTTCACGAAAAGGACGCGAATCGTGGTAGTATTCAGGGAAAAATGAAGGGGGATACGCTTTTAGCCGAATATACCTTTAATTCCGAGGGTCGCTCTTCTGTACGCGAAGTGGTTTTCATCAAAAAAGGGGATACGTTGGTGGAAGGTTTTGGCCCAGTCCATGATAAAGAAGGTAAAGTAGTTTTTCAAAATCATAAGGACATTACCTTTACAAATGGCCTTTCGCTGAAAAAAGTCAATTGCGTGAAATAAGCTTTTAATGGGATTTTATCATTTTCCAATTCAATTCGAGACAGTCCAGCAGGGCTGTCTTTTTTTCTATCCGCTCATTCGTTTCTTCTGTTAATTTTATGCGTTCATTAGTCAACGCTCATCCATGTCTAACCGCTTTACTACGCAGTGTACGCTTTTCGTCTCCCTGCTGACCACCTCTATTCTATACGGACAAGTTATTCCCATCGAAACGCAGCAAAATGCACTGGTATTGCAAACGGATGCCAATAAGCGAGTAGGAATTAGCTATTTCGGTCCTCGCCTGCAGCAAACCGCTGAATACGGCTCCATCCTCAAGGAAAGTCGCCAGCAGGACGAAAATGCAGGTATTTCTAACTCAGCCTATACGCCGAGTGGCTCCTGGAGTTTGTGCGAGCCCGCTATTCGCATTACGCACGCCGATGGCAATACCTCGCTTGAATTACAGTACCAAAGCCACCAGACGCAAAAGCAGGACGATAATGTAAGCCTGACGACTGTAGTGCTGAAAGATCCGGCGTACGCGGTTGAGGTCACGCTGTATTACAAAACCTACGCCAAGGAAAATGTAGTGGAGCAATGGAGTACCATTCGTAATCAGGAAATGGGTACGATTATCCTGCATAAATACGCTTCGGCGAACCTGTACTTCGTGGGTAAGCAGTTTCACCTGACGCATTACCACGGGGGCTGGGCTCACGAAATGAATCCGGAAGAAACGCAGTTAAAAGCTGGTATCCTTTCGTTGGATTCCAAACTGGGTACCCGAGCGAACCTGTTTCAACCGCCTACCTTTATGCTTTCCTTCGACAAACCTGCTTCGGAAGAAGAGGGCAAAGTACTACTTGGAACGCTGGGATGGTCGGGGAATTTCAAGATTGACTTTGAAACGGATACGTACAATAACCTTCGTCTGATTGCGGGCATCAACCCACACGCGTCGGAGTATCCGCTAGCGGCGGGGCAGGAATTTAAAACGCCTTCGTTTATCTATACCTACTCGGATCACGGGAAAGGCGAGGCCAGCCGCAATCTGCACCGCTGGGCCCGCAAGTACCGGATTCTCGACGGAGAAGGCTCCCGTCTGACGCTTCTGAACAACTGGGAAGCTACGTATTTCGATTTCAACGAGCAGAAACTAACGGGCTTATTTGCGGACGGTAAGAAACTTGGTGTCGATTTATTCCTGCTTGATGATGGCTGGTTTGCTAACAAGTATCCCCGAAACGGAGATAATGCGGGCTTGGGCGACTGGAAAGAAAACGTTAAAAAATTGCCGCATGGGATTGGTTATCTCGTTAAAGAAGCCCAGAAAGCGGGAGTGAAGTTCGGAATTTGGGTAGAGCCGGAAATGGTGAATCCCAAAAGTGAATTGTACGAGAAACACCCGGAATGGGTGATCAAACAGCCCGCTCGTCCGGAACATTATTTCCGTAATCAGCTGGTACTGGACTTGTCGAATCCGAAAGTACAGGACTTTGTTTTTGGCATCCTGGATGATCTGTTTACAAAGAATCCGGATCTGGCGTTCATCAAGTGGGACTGTAATGCGGTAATCTATAATGCTCATTCGGAGTATCTGAAGAGTACCAAGCAAGCGGAATCGAAGCTGTACGTGGATTACGTACTTGGACTTTACAAAGTACTCGAACGCGTACGGGCCAAGTATCCGAAAGTGCCGATGATGCTTTGCTCAGGGGGCGGTGGGCGTGTGGATTACGAAGCCCTGAAATACTTCACCGAATTCTGGCCGAGTGATAATACCGATCCGCTGGAACGCATCTTCATGCAATGGGAGTACTCGTATTTCTATCCGACGATCGCTCACTGTGACCACGTCACCGACTGGGGCAAACAACCCCTCAAGTACCGTACGGATGTGGCCATGATGGGTAAAATGGGCTATGATATTGTAGTAAGCAAGCTCGACGAAAAAGACTTGCAATTCAGCCAGCAGTCCGTAGCAACGTACCGCTCCATCAGCGATGTGGTTTGGCACGGCGACCTGTACCGGATGGTGAACCCTCGCGAAAATGACTTTGCTTCGCTCATGTTCGTGAATGGAGACAAGAGTCGTTCGGTATGGTTCAACTACATGGTGAGTAGTCGGTTTGGAGCGGGTTCTGGTCGGGCACTACCCTTAAAAGGACTTGATCCGAAGAAGAAGTACGCCTTGAAGGAGATCAACTTATACCCCGGCACGCAATCAAAAATTACGAAAGAGGCCGTTTACACGGGCGATTTTTTGATGACAGCAGGCTTTAATCCTGCTGTTAATCTGAATCGTACCAGCGTTATTATTGAGCTGACGGAGGTGAAATAAGTCGTGTAATGATCAGTAAAAGAGGCTATCTCCTTGGAGATAGCCTCTTTTTTATGAGGGGATGTTCCCCGCATTTCATACGGGGTTAATCACATTGAACCCCTTCGGGGTTTGGCTTCTGTGGTAAAATAAGTAACGGGTGCAGGTTTCCGAACCTGTACCCATCTTCGGGCAGTTTCCAACTGCCGTATTTTCCTTGTTTGTTAAAAGTTGAAGGCAGTTAAGAACTTGCCGGATTGTAGGTACAGGTTTAGAAACCTGCACCAGTAAGGGAGATTATTTTTAAATTAATATCTGAAAATCAGAGTATTAAAACTATAATTTGTATTCCCTGTGAAATATTTTTCCGATCCCGTAAACTATTTCACAACTATTTTAATTTACATGTATATACATATATGTTTGTACGAGCCTTGTAAAAGCCGTGGAGACTATACCTGAATCGAATCGTCTTTAACAAAATATTTTTATGAGTCTCATCAGTGATTTAGAGTGGCGTTACGCTACCAAAAAAATGAACGGCGTACCCGTTCCTCAGGAAAAGGTTGACATTATTCTGGAAGCGGCCCGTCTGGCTCCGACGTCTTCGGGTTTGCAGCCGTTTGAAATATTGGTCATCACGAACCAGGCTTTGAAAGAGCAGATCCTGCCGATTGCTAACCACCAAAGCCAGATTGTGGATGCTTCGCACGTACTGGTTTTTGCGGCCTGGGATGACCTGGATGCTCAACGCATCAAGGACATGTTTCTGCATACAACTCGCGAACGCGGCTTGCCCGACGATCGGATGGACAGCTACAAAAACATGTTATTATCCGTATACGGAGCTAAGACCGCCGAAGAGAACTTTCAGGCAGCTGCCCGTCAGGCGTATATCGCTTTTGGTATTGCCATCGCTGCTGCCGCTGAGCAACGCGTAGATGCGACACCGATGGAAGGCTTCAACGCCGCTGCGTTGGATGAGTTACTGAATCTGAAAGAAAAAGGCTTACGCAGTGTAACCTTATTGCCCCTGGGCTACCGCGACGAATCAGGCGATTGGCTGGCTCCGATGAAGAAAGTACGCAAGCCGAAAGATCAGTTTATTACGGAATTGAATTAGTTTATGGTTGATAGTTGTTAGTTTCTAATACAGAATTACGAAAGCCAACGAACAACGAATAACCAACAACCAATAAAAAAGAGAGGCGTTTCCAGATTCTGGAAACGCCTCTCTTTTTTAACTGAAGAAGTCCTTCATTTTTTCGAAGAACGATTTATCATTTTTCGTTGGACGGGGCTGGAAGTTCGGCGAAGTCCGCAGTCGCTCCAATATGCCTCGTTCTTCCGCGGAGAGTACGCGGGGCGTCCAGACGTTTACGTAAATCAACTGGTCACCCCTGCCGTAGCTGTTCAGCTGGGGAATACCCTTGCCCTTCATCCGTAAGATCTTACCGCTTTGCGTACCGGGTTCCAGAGTAATTTTGGCCCGGCCTTCAATCGTTGGTACTTCCAGGGAGGTACCCAGTGCCGCGTCTACAAAGTTGACGTACAACTCATGAACGACGTTGTTTCCGTCGCGTTTCAGGTCGGCATTCTCTTCTTCCTCTACTACAATGAGCAGATCGCCGGGAATACCACCCCGGGGCGGCACGTTACCCTTGCCGCCCATCGACAGTTGCATGCCTTCCGCTACGCCCGCCGGAATTTTGATCGAGATTACCTCTTCGGCCAGCGTACGGCCTTCGCCCATACACAC
>NZ_JBMDWJ010000391.1:0-3409 GCF_048595215.1 Siphonobacter sp. | reverse complement strand
TTACGGCATTGAAGCCGCCCGCAAGGACAAGCTTCCCAACGTCGGCGTACTGGCTGGCTACAATTACCAGAACGTCATTTCGGATCTACCGGCGAATAATTACTTCCTGGGACTGAACGTAAGCTGGAACATCTACGATTTTGGCAAACGTCGTTCGGAAGAAAACCAACGGATTTCGCAGAAGAAACAGGCCGAAGCCTATCAGGCTCATACGCAGGAAGACGTAGCCGCTAAAATCAGCAAAGCGTACCGAAAAGTGACACAGTCGCAACGCCTCATTACGGTGGCTCAGCAGGCAGTTACCCTACGTCGCGAGGAAGTACGGATGAAAACCAATGCGAAAGAAGCGGGTCTGAAACTGGAAAAAGATTTGCTGGAATCGAAGGCAAATCTGGCCAAGGCGGAGCAGGATCTGTACGGGGCTCAACTGGCCTATCGGCTGGCCATTGCGGAATTGAATACGCTGGCGGGTATTCGCTAGAAAAGCTTACAGGAAAGAAAACGGCGGGCGGAAGTTTGCCGTTTTTTTTATGAATGATATTTAAGCAACGGGCGGTAAGGTATTCGTTGCATCCGATCGTACTTATTTCAGCACGTAGGCGTGGGCGGGCTCTCCCTTTTCGAGTTTGATACGCACGCCGTTAATTTCTTCGGGTAACCGTCGCTCCCAGTGTTTAGTCAGACTTTTCACCCGGACTAGGATGTACTCTTTTTCGTTTTCCCGCCGGATTGCCAGTCCCAGGAACCCTTGCTCATCGCGGAGTTGCCGGGACAATTCTTTTTTGATTTCGCCTACCGTACTCATCATCTTCATCATTTACTAAGGGTGACATTCAACGCCCGTAATACATTGGCAATGGGATTGGCAAAGGTCAGATTCCCATCACCGGCAAACAACAAGCCGACGACTAATCCCGTTCCCGCTTCCACAATAATTGATCCCGAATCGCCGGGCTGGGAAAATGCGTTTCCATCTTCCCCTTCAATTTCAATCTGATCCACGAAATAAGCCTGCTTGCGATCAAACGTGACGGGTAAATCCGTGGCAAGCGAAACAACCGTGCCCGTGGTATACCCCGTGGTGCGACCGTATTTTTCCACTTTCATGCCGTACGTGGGCGTGGTAATGCCCGTCAGCGTAGCCAGCGGCGGATTCGACGGAGGAAAGTTAGTGGAAACCAGCGAATTATCCAAGGGTTCGGCCAGGGCAGCATCGACTTCGTTGGTTCCCGTAAAATCAAGGGGTACAAACCGAGCCAGTGTTCCAACCCGGCTCGCATTCGATCCTCCATCGCGAACGCCGGGTTGCCAGATGGAATCGCCGGTCTTCGCTTCGTTGCCATTGGCAAAAACGTGATTATTGCTGAGCCAGTACGTCTTTCCCTGATCGTATACGGTACAACCCAGGGTTCCCGCCGATACGAGTTCATGCCCGATGGACACACCGTACCACAGGGGTCGCTGCGAGCGGCGGATGGGCTCATTGAAAGCAATGACCTGGTTGGCGTGAATCATGCGTAAATCCGGCTCGTCGACTTCCAATACGGTAGCCAGAGCCGTAATTTCCTGCGGAGAAAGAGGGTTTTGAACGAGCACGCGAATGTGATAGTCCTCAGTTCCCTCTCGTCCAATACCGATTCCGGCAAGGGCGGGCTGGATGAGATGCGTACTGCTTTCGAGTACCGTATCCAGTCCGAAGGCACGAACGATTTTATGTTGAGTAGCCAGCAACTGGCCCGACAATACACTTTTGGCCTGTACGGCTTTTTGATAATTCATACTATTCTTAGCAACATGTTCCGCAGGAACGGCTGATTTTTAGTTCGTATGCAATCGAAGCTTAGTCATAAAAAACAATGACCAAGTAGTATTCCATAATTAGTATTTCGTCCCGCTGAGAGGGCTGGTCATTAGTCTGTATGCATTCCATGCAGGAATTTGCTCACAACCAACAACAATTAACTCTTTATTACAGGATCGCTCCATCGTCCCGTTGAGTTAGCTGGTCTTTTAGTCCGTATCGCGAACGCCGCTGACTTCCTCTTGCTCAAAGCCACCGCATTGCTGAGGAAGTAGGCGGCTTTTCGCGATAGGACGGGGTTCAGTTTTATGTCGTCCACTATACTAACTAGCTGATAAACATCACCTATTGTTGGAAGATGCCCCCCCGCCCGCCCGTAAGCCATTCCATGGCGGCAACTGAACGACCTACGGCAGCCGCAATGCAGTGGCCTAAAGCGGGCGGTCGCCGCCACGGGATCACCCCCATGGAATGGTTAGGCGTGGAGAGGTCCAGCCTGGAAGGCTCACGGGCTACTAGTCAGCTAGTAAGAAACACCCAAACCGGTAATTACAAATTTTAAATACCGCTTAGATGATACTTTAACGAAACGCCCCATAACTACTCAACTTATCTGCCCGCAGTAACTGACCCGTGGCCTGAAACAGCATATAATTCACTTCTACCGAGGCATGGTACTCGATCACCGCATTTCGCCAGAGGCGTTTGGTAATCTGATATGATCCCTGCGAGGAAACCTGTAATCGCAGGTGGTACGCGGCAGGTTCCTGCAATAATTGATGAAGCTGTTCGGTCTGCCGCAACGAGGCCAGCGTAGATACCGGACTTTCCGTAACCTGTAAGTCGGTCCAGATTTTCGTTCCCGTTTGCTGATACGATGCGAGGGTCGTTTTCAATGCATCAACGGCCTGGGTTCGTTGCCGGGCCTGAAACATTTTTTCCGCTTCGTTGCCGGTCCAGGTAGCCAAACGTTCCCGAAAGGCTTCCAGATCCAGATTCATCTCTGTCGCGCGTTCCAGTAGCTGAGAAAGTTCCGATAAGGTTCGTAATAATGCGGATTCTGATCCGGCCCGAATAGGATATAGCCGTGGATAAAATAGGGTCACGGCGGCCTGACTGCTCTCCTTTTGCAAGAGAGCTACGGCGTCTGCTTCGCTGAGGGTTACCGGCTGACTCTTGATTTCTACTTCCTTCCGAAACAACTGCACCAGTTCAGCCAGTGACTGTACTACGCCCGTGGCCAAAGCCGGAGCCGCCAGCCATCCTACGCCTAAATTCTGACTTTGGGCCAGCGGTTTATTTTCCAGCCAGGCCCTACCCTGCTCCAGCACTTCACGGGCTTGATCCAGGGTCGTTTGTATCGACGTATTGAGAAACTGAAGTTGCTGGAGTATGAGTTGATAATTGCTCAAGGCCTGCACATCCGATTCCTGATAGATGATGAGTCGGGATCCGGCAGTCAGGATTGTCTGGTTGTCGGTGTATACCTGTCTCATCAGTACGCGTAACTGCTGATGAGCGGATTCGGTGATTTGCGGGAATTGTACCCCTTCACCCACCAAAATACTTCCATTAGGTACGGGCAGGGGGTTGGTGGGCCGCTCGCCC
>NZ_JBMDWJ010000390.1:0-10129 GCF_048595215.1 Siphonobacter sp. | reverse complement strand
AATCACGGTTGGTCAGTTTCAGAATGGGTTTATTCAGCGAAAGAGCCAGGTGCGTAACGGCCTTTTTGATCATGGTTTTATTCCAGATCACCTCTTCCACCAACCAGGGCATTTTGCGGCGGGTCAGTTCAGCAGCAGCCGATTCGTCGAGTACGAATTGTACGTTGGGATGTCCCTGTAAATAACTCGCCGGTACCTGATCCGTCACCGGGCCTTCGATGGCCTGATGAATCATGGGAGCTTTGTGCTCACCCCAAGCCAGCAGAATGACCCGCTTGGCTTTCATGATCTGGTTAATACCCAGCGTAATAGCTTTCTTGGGAACGTTAGCCAGTCCGCCGAAATCCAGAGCCGCATCAATACGGGTCGTTAAATCGAGCGTCATCAGGCGAGTGCGGGAGTTCACGTGTGAACCCGGCTCGTTGAAACCAACGTGACCATTCCGGCCAATTCCTAATAATTGAAAATCCAGGCCCCCTAATTCATCAATCCGGCGTTCGTATTCATGGCAAAATGCCGGAATCTGAGCCGGTGACAGGGTACCATCGGGAATGAAATAGTTGTCTTTGGGGATGTCAATGTGGTTAAACAGCTGCTCCTGCATAAACCGAACGTAGCTCTGTAAGCCATCGGGCTGCATAGGATAGTATTCATCCAGGTTGAACGTAATAACGTTGTAAAAGCTGAGCCGTTCTTCCCGGTGAATACGGATCAATTCCGCATACACTTTTTTAGGCGATGATCCCGTAGCCAAACCTAATACGGCAGGTTTGCCCTGCAATTGTTTGGCACGAATGATTTCAGCAATTTCACGGGCAACCGCGGCTGATGCGTCATTTGAATCGGCATAAATCTGCGTAGGAATCCGTTCAAAGGCGATGGGCTGGTTCAGCGTCGGCGTAGCTAACAACGTGTCTGTTTCGGGCAGCATGTTATAGAAGGAGGCTTAGTTAACGCAACAAAAATATAGCTTTTCCCTGACAAGCTTGTACTCCCAACCTGACAAAACCCGTATTTTTTAAAAAAATTTAATAAATTAACTTTTTAGCGACTTCGCTCATTGATAATCAGTCGTTCTGTAAGCCGATTTTCACCGAAAATCGGCCGGAACTTCGGGCTGATCTACGGGACAGAAGTAAGTAGTACGCCCTCCTACCCGAGTAATTTGCAGCTTTTGCTGACAGCGTGGACAAAGCAAATGTTGTCCATGATCCGGGTAAGGCGATAAAGCCCATTCCCGGGCATGTATAATGAAATTCTGCGGGAACAGGGCGTAGTTCGCTTCGTATTGAATAGCGGTTAGTAACACCTTCTGAATGGATTCGTGTAAGGCCTGTACTTCCGGATTCTTCAGCGAAGAAGCCAGCCGTTCGGGATGAATTCGAGCCTGAAACAATACTTCATCCACAATCCAGTTGCCAATGCCCGCCACTACCGACTGATCCAGCAGTACGGGTTTAATCAGGGCTTTTTTACGGGCCAGCGTCTGGCCTAGTTCTTCTGGAGTAATTGCCAGTGCATCCGCCGCAATTCGCTTTTTCAGAAGGTATGCTTTCACATCGTCCACCAGCCCGATTCGCTCAAATTTCCGGGGACAAATGAACGCAAGCCGGTAGCCATTTTGAAAGTAAAAGATGATTCGGGCAAAGCGGGGCTGCTCCTGATCGTACTGATAATAGGCCAGATCACCCGTCATCCCAAAATGGAAGTGTACAAAGAAACCGCCATCCGTTTCAGCAAACAGGTTTTTACCGACGCGTTGCGTCGCGACGAATTGTCTGCCGCGTAAGGCTGCTACCAGCACGTCGTAATCAGTGGTCAGGAGCTTAGTATCTTCTACCTGAATATCAGCCAATGGCTGAAAGAGGCAGGTTGCTTCGAAATAACGTCGGTAGGTTTCGACTTCGGGTAATTCAGGCATAGAGGTGTAAGGAATGTGGGTTGTCTGGTTTGGGCTTGACGGTTGCGTGAGGGAATGTTTTCGGTAAAGACTGTCCGCTAGTGAAATGTAAGAGTAGCTCGAAACAGGCAGATGACTCTCCTATTTATCAAGTTTCAAAGCTTCTCCTTTGTTCAAACTTACTCTTCCTAACAAACGGTATGGAATCAGCGATTGTTTGCTGACCTTTGCGGTATGGCACTTTTTGAAAAATTCCATTCCGCAGACTGGTTATACGACTTACTCGAAAGCAAAGTACAGCAATACAACCAACCGAGTTTTATACCGAACGATCCCATCAGTATTCCGCATCAGTTTTCGCAGCAACAGGATATTGAAATTATGGGATTCTGGGCGGCGGTACTGGCCTGGGGTCAGCGGAAGACGATTATTAACAAGTGTAATGAGCTGATTCGGCTCATGGACGGAGCTCCGTACGATTTCGTTCGGAATCATCAACCCCTTGATCTGAAGCCTTTTCTCCACTTCAAACACCGTACGTTTAACGCTACGGATACGCTCTACTTCCTGCACTTTTTCCAGCAGTTTTACGCAGAGCACTCGTCTTTGGAAGAGGCTTTCGTACCCGCATCGGTTGCCTTACCGCAGCCCGAGCGGCACCCGGCTTTCCCGGCTGAACAGGCTTTGGTCCGTTTTCATGAAGTGTTTTTGGGTTTGGAAGATGCTCCGGCCCGTACGCGTAAACACGTAGCCACACCAGCCCGAAAGTCATCATGCAAACGCCTCAATATGTTTCTCCGCTGGATGGTACGGAAAGATACGCATGGCGTAGACTTTGGAATCTGGAATCGGCTGTCACCAGCAGCACTCGTTTGTCCCTGCGATGTACACGTAGAACGGGTAGCTCGGAAGCTGGGCCTGTTGCAGCGACCCAACACCGACTGGCAGGCGGCTCTGGAGTTAACGGATCACCTGCGTCGCTTTGATCCCAGCGATCCGGTCAAGTACGATTTTGCCCTGTTTGGTCTGGGCGTAGAAGGGGAAATGTAAATTACTCTCTGATCAAAGATGCTATACCATAGGTTTTGTAAACCAGTTAATACCCCATTTCTGTGAGAGCTGCTTTCGCTTTCCCATCCACGGAATTTTTGTATTCGTGTTTTTTGTAGCTAATGGCTTTCTCGAAATAACTTTTGGCTTTGGCCTTGTCGTTGCGTAACTGAAAAATGTAACCCAATTGCAAACAGGATGACGGAGCAAAATGCCAGTTTTGTCCTTCGCCCAGAGCAATAGCCCGTTCGTACAAGGGAATAGCCGTTACAAAGTCGTTCATACGATGGTAAATACGGGCTTTGCGATAATTGTACTCCGTTCGGTCGTAGGGCTGTGAAAATTGAGCTTCGGAAGTGTTCTTCAGGTTTTGTAGAGCCGTTTCGTAATAGCCGCCGTCACCGGCAAAACGAGCTTTGAGTACCAGTTTCTGAGTATCGGTTAAAGGCTGGTACGCGGCGTTACAAGCTTTCTGGGCTGATTTGTCGGCTTCATTATGGGCCTGTCCTATCGTTTTTACCCGCTCATACTGGGTTCGGGCTTTGGCCTCATCACCCGCCAGAGCGTAGCAGAGGTATTCCTTATACGTTGCATCTTTGACGAAATTTCCAGTAGGATGCTCTTTTAGAAATTGCTGAAAAGCGGCAATTGCATGGACGTACTGGCCTTTTTGTAAGAGAATTTCACCGATATGGTACTCAAAAAAAGGTATATCCAGATATTCGGGGGAATTGGGGTGATTTTGGGCAATAGCCAATGCGGCTTCCCCGTGCCCTTCTTTCATCAGAATGGAATTGCCAAAAAACTGAATCAGTAAATTATCACTGTTCTGAGCCAGGTATTTCTGGAAATCCGTCACTTCGCGACCGCTCAGTCTCAAGACATACCCCTGCATGAGGTATTCAATCAGTTGAGCTTCTGTTCGAAACAAGGGTTCTTTCTGCGTCACGGCGTGAATTTCCTGCAACCCCTGCTGAATATTTCCCCGTAATCCTAGTAGTTTGGTTACCCAGCGATAGCTCTCGGGCGTCGATCCGATCAGCACGTGCAGCATCCCCAAGGCTTTTTTATTGTACGTAAACTGCGGGAATCTTCGGGCGTTTTCATCCAGCAGTTTGTACGCTTTGATAATGTCCCAGGCTCCCGGCACTTCCTTGCCAAATTTAATTTTCACAAAGGCCCAGTGTAAGCGAATTTCGGCCCGCAGGCAGCGATTCCAGGGCGAATCTTCGTCCATATCCTCCAGCTGTTGCAGACGTTTTTCACCGTTTTTCTCCATGGTTTCGTACGCCTTCCGATCTTCCGTGAGCAGCAGCGATAACATATCGGCGTAATCATCCAGGTACAGGGCTACTCCGTTCGTTTTCAATTCGGGAGTCAGTTCCTGCCGACCTTTGTTCAGTTTGAGTTTGAAAATGTCCAGATAAGCCTGCTGTACCCGGGGCGTCCATTCAAAATCAGCTGCCTGACTAAAGCCTGGAAGGAAAAGCAGAAGAAATAAGATTCGTTTCATGGAAGAATGGGCTGAAACTGGTACAAAAAAACCCGTCGAAAATTCGACGGGTTCGTTCAGATTGGTGTTGCTGTAAAATAAAATTACCGCCGTGAAGTTGTAGCAACCGTAACAGGAGCGTCTTCGACGTCCGCCAGAATCCGACCGCAATGTTCACAGATGATGATTTTCTTCTGCTCCCGAATGTCAGCCTGACGTTGGGGAGGTACTACGTTAAAACAACCGCTACACGCTGCCCGGCGAACCGTTACAACGGCCAGTCCGTTCGAAGAATTGTCACGGATACGCTGATAAGCCAGACGTAAACGGTCTTCTACTTTCAGTGCCTGTTTGTCACGTTGTTCGTTCAGTTTCTTTTCATCTTCCTGGCTTTCTCCCAGAATGATGTCCAGTTCTTTGCGTTTCGCGTCAAGATCTTTGCGACGTTCTTCCAGTAATTGTTGCGTATGACGAATTTCTTCTTCTTTCAGACGCACTTTTTCGCTGGCTTCAGCCGTACGCTTATCCGCCAGTTTCATTTCCAGTTCCTGAAATTCGATCTCTTTGTTGATGGCATCGAATTCCCGGTTATTGCGGACGTTATTTTGCTGATCTTTATACTTAACAATCAGTTTTTCAGCGTCACGCTTGGCCTGACGATAGCCGTGGATTTCGGAATCAAGCGTGTCGATGGTATCTTTATGACGTTTGATACGGGTTTCAAACCCGGCGATATCATCCTCAAGATCCCGAACTTCTTCAGGCAAATCCCCGCGAATTTTTTTGATTTCGTCTAACTGAGAATCTATGGCCTGTAATTGGAGGAGAAAATCGAGTTTTTGAGCTACCGTTGCTTCCATGAATGAGAGTTTCGAATCTATCGTTTCCAGCTTTTACTTAACAACCGGGCTGACATTCAGCCCATTTAAGAAAAAACTGTAGAACTTACACGAAATAGTGAACCGGATTGGTGTCAGTTTTAGATAAAAGTGTCGCAAAATTAGGGAAATTTTCCGTTAGACGCTCACTTAATAGCTCTTTCGTGAAAACTTCGCTTTCGTAATGCCCAATATCACAAATCATTAGCTGCTTTTCGGCATCGAAGAACTCGTGGTATTTAAAATCAGCGGTTACGAAAACGTCCGCCTGTTGCCGTAACGCATCTTTCAGCAGAAAACTGCCCGATCCACCACAGATAGCAATTTTTTGTACGGTTTTGTTCCGCAACTCCGTATGACGAATCACTTTCAGATTCATACGACTTTTCAGATACACCAGCCAATCGTTTTCAGAGAGTGGTTCAGGCAGTGTACCGATCGCTCCGGAACCTACTTCCTGATTACTGTTTTCGAGCTGATGCAGATAGTAGGCCACTTCTTCGTAGGGGTGAGCTTGCCGCAGAGCCTGTAACACACGCCCTTCCAGAGGAGCCGGAAAAATTACTTCAATCCGGTACTCCTCCACTTCTTCGGGCTGATTTAGTTTTCCCAGAAAAGGGTCCGCTGATCCCGTTGGGGTGAAGCTACCCGTACCCAGGGTTCGGAACGAGCAGTTTTTATACTCCCCGATCTGACCGGCTCCGGCAGCGTACAGAGCCTCCAGTACCTGCGATGTTTGTTCCACGGGAACGAAGGTGGTAAGCTTTTCGAGCGTCTGTCGCTTGGGAGCCAGTATACGCACTGACGACAGGCCGAGTTGTTGAGCGATTCGCCCGTTTACGCCTCCTTTCACACTATCCAGATTGGTATGAATAGCGTAGAGAGCAATGTCATTTTTGAGGGCTTTGATGACGGTCCGTTCGACGTAATTTTTCCCGTTCAGCTGTTTCAATCCCTTGAAAACGATGGGATGATGGGCAACGATTAGGTTACAGTCTCGCTGCAGGGCTTCGTCTACGATGGCTTCCGTGCAATCCAGGGTAACGAGAACATTTTTTACTTTCTGTTGTGGATCGCCTACGATCAGACCCGCATTATCGTAGCTTTCCTGATAAGCCAGGGGAGCCCATTTTTCTAAAAAAGAAGTAACGTCTTGAATTGTACTCATGGCAAAAATATACGTTCATTTTTTAGTAGATTTCCTCATGCAGAAAGCCTACCCTAATTGATATCGTTCGCTTAAAATGTTTAAATGGTGGCGTTCGTGTCCGGCAATCATATAGATCAGAGCTCGGCTCGACAAAGGGGAACCACTGCTGGTACCCATTCGGGATAGATCTTCTTCACTGAAACTACGGAATAGCAGTAAATTCCCTTTGCGTAAAAATTGATACTGCTGCAGTAAATCTTCCAGGGGCTGTCTGCTAAACTGAGCTACGGCCATGTATTCATCCTGTTCAAAACCCGGTAGTTTCTGGGTCTCTCCCCGAGCAATCGCTAAAGCCCGGTAAGAAAAAACACGCTCGGTATCCATCATATGCCCTAACATTTCTTTGATAGTCCACTTCCCCTCGGCGTATCGAAAGTCCGCTTGCTCGGGCAATAACAGAGATTCGTAGCGGTGCAGCACTTCTTCGTACTGATGCTGTAATACCTCTAGTACATTAGCATCTGGCACTAAGGCTATGTAATGAGCCATCTGACTTGAGGCGGGATATTCAGTAGAGGAAGGCTGGTTCATACGGATTAAACTAGTGATGGTAGATAGCTGGCAGAAATGGTTGGGTAATCCCTTCCACTAATTCAGTGAACTCAATGAAAGCTTCGACTTGAAATAGTGAAAAAAATCTTACTTCGTTCCCAGCTTTACTCAGTTTTTATAAGGGAATGTTTTTTTTGACTCTACACCTTTAGAAAAGGTATTCTTATGCTTGAATACTACTAAGGGTGTTGGTGTCATGACAGAGACTTCTATCTTACATATTCTACTGGCAGATGACGATGCAGATGATCGCTTTCTAGTACAAGAAGCCTTTGATGAAGCGGGAGCTAAGGTACAATGGGAAAGTGTAAGTACAGAATCTGAGCTGCTTCATCGGCTTGATACAAAGCAAAAACTACCTGATTTGCTTCTTCTTGACTGGAATCTTCGGCCTGGCGGAGGACCGGAGCTTTTACAATTTATTCGAAAACATGCTCAGGCTTGTTTTCTACCCGTTATTGTTATGAGTACCTCTTCAGTACCCGAAGATATCAAAAACGCCTATCGCTTTGGGGCTAATTCTTACATCGTAAAGCCATCCAGCTATAACGATTTGGTTAACACGTTCAAGAGTTTATATGAATTCTGGGGTCATATTGTTCAGCTACCTCCTGAACATTGAAAGGCTCGCTTCTTCGACAGATCGATTTTTATACTTACACTTATCATATATATACTTACAAGTAAATCAAACTATATACTTACTATTTTTTTACCAAAAAAGTGCCAAATACTACTATTTGTCGATCCATTCTTCCCTTTCGCCGAAAACTCATTCTAGCTCGCTCTTGAGATACTAGTTTTGTTTCATCAATCTAATCAAGTGGCGGCTTGAAGGATTGAACTTGAGAAACAGAACAGCTTCATGACGGTGTAGCTAGTTCTGAGGAGTAAAACCCCTCTCATCTTTTAGATTTGAGGGGTTTTCTAAAAAAACAATCGGTATAAGCGTTCAACCATAGCCTATTCACTGAGTACATCCAACCTTCAATCTTTATATTTAATACTAGTTTCATCCAACCCATCATAAAGCCCTATCTAAGGGCTTTTTTTTTATTTATCCGTCTTTGATCTGCATCCATTACTCTATCCTGTTTTATACAATCGCTTCCATGAAAAAATATATCTTCACCAGTCTTACTTTAGTAGTACTGTGCCAGATAACTTTTGCTCAACGCAATGAAACCCGGGCTACCGACGCGGATACGCCTTTGCACTTGTTACAACCCGATTATCCGGTCCCTTATGGTAAAGTTTCAGCAGAAGCGGTGACCCAGGTATTAGACCGAGTTTATACGTACTTGAACGCGGTAACCCCTGCTCAACTGGCTAATAAACAAAGCAATAAGATTCTGACGGATTTTTCTTCCATTGATGCGAATACCACCTTTGCAAAAGCTGACTTCCGCCTTACCAGTTACGAATGGGGCGTTACGTATGCCGCTCTGTTACAGGCCAGCGAAGCAACGGGTGATCCGAAATACAAAGCCTATACCGATGAACGACTAAAATTTCTGGCTGACATCGCTCCGCATTTTCAGAAACTTCTGAATGAGGATCCTCAAAATCGGCTCGCCATGCGTTCGTTTCTCAATCCACACGCGTTGGATGATGGTGGAGCCCTTACGGCAGCCATGATTAAATCTGTACGCGGTGGGAATACGGCGGCGTTGCGTCCACTGATCGATCATTTCATTCAGTACATTCTTACTAAAGAATATCGTTTATCCGATGGGACGCTGGCCCGTAATCGACCACAACCCAATACGCTTTGGCTGGATGATTTATTCATGGGCGTACCAGCCCTCGCTCAGATGGGTAAGCTTACGGGAGAGGCGAAGTATTACACAGAAGCGACCCGACAGGTTATGCAATTTTCGAAGCGGATGTTCAACTCCCAGAAAGGTCTGTACATGCACGGATGGGTCGAAGGAATGAATGTCCATCCTGAATTTCACTGGGCTCGGGCCAATGGCTGGGCCATTCTAACTAAAGTGGAGCTACTCGACGTACTACCAGAAAATCACCCGCAACGGGCTAAAATTCTGGAATTGTTACAGGCTCACGTGAAAGGTCTGACCGCCTGCCAGTCGGGTTCGGGCTTCTGGCACCAGCTCCTGGACCGCAATGATTCATATCTGGAAACTTCCGCTACGGCGATTTACGCCTACTGTCTGGCCCGAGCGATCAATAAAGGCTGGATTGATAAGGTAGCCTACGCCCCCGCCTGTTTGCTAGCCTGGAATGCCGTCTCTACAAGAGTGAACGCCAAAGGGCAGGTGGAAGGTACCTGCGTAGGAACGGGTATGGGCTTCGACCCAGCTTTTTACTATCACCGCCCCATCAGTCCCTACGCGGCTCACGGGTACGGTCCAGTGATTCTGGCGGCTTCGGAAGTCATTCAGTTATTGAAAAAACAGCCTTTTGAAATCAACGACAGTTCATTGCAGGCTATTCAACGAAAATAGTATTGTATTAGGTTCTCGGAATCCGTACGGGCTTACCTGTACGGATTTTTTTAAGTATCATTACTTAGCATACGGTCGGACTTTTGGAAGGAGCCATTTGTAATTTGGATTGTTAATCCTTGCTAGTATGCCTTCCAAACTAACCCAATGGGTACGGAATTATTTTGGCTTCAGTCGTACCGAATCACGTGGCTTCTTGATGCTCCTGAGCCTGCTGATTTTATTGCTTCTATCTCCGTTCGTACTGGATTTTCTCCCTGATTCGGTACAGGATTCGCAGGATGCTCAAAAGCTTGACACGCTCATGGCCCAGTTGGAGGTGCAGTCTGAAACGCAAAAAGCGTACTCCGAACACGATTCCCGCGATTACAACCACTACCCCGACAAGCGTTTCAGTAAACCTACGCGTTTGTTCGCCTTTGACCCGAATACCATCACCTCCGAGCAGTGGCAAGAATTGGGCGTGGCCCGCTGGATGGCCGAACGAATCATTAAATACCGATCCAAAGGAGGCGTATTCCGTAAAAAAGAAGATTTACTTCGCATTTATGATTTCCCGAAAGACCAGTACCAGCAACT
>NZ_JBMDWJ010000389.1:0-12638 GCF_048595215.1 Siphonobacter sp. | reverse complement strand
TGCCTAAAGCTCCTACTGAAAAGTCAGATCAGACTTCCGGTACGCCCAAAGCAACCGTTCAGGCACTCTCCCCGATGGCGACGGTCTCGGTGGCCGATTTTTCATTTACGCAGGACTTTTACCTGCTACCGCCCTCGGTATACTGTTTCGAAGTTAGCAAGCAGCAACCTACGTCGGTTGGAATTCCTCAGTTCCGACTTCCTTATCATGAAGTGCTCTTTGAGCACGTGATTTCACCGAACGCTCCCTAGTCTCTTTATCCGGATTCTCAATCCTAGTTTCAATAGTATCCTTTTCCAATTGTTTTCTTATGTACTCTGGTTGTGGGCGTAAGTGCTCGTAACCCAAAGCCAATTTATCCATGCAAAATCGTGGTGTTATAGTGGCTCTAACGGGGATTTTTGCCGCGTTATGCCTCTACTACCTCTCTTTCACGTTCGTATCGCAGGATTACAAGAAAAAAGCGATCGAATACGCTACGGATCCCCGCACGGGCGAAGTAGACAAAGCTAAAAAACAACGGTATACGGATTCTTTGTGGAAAGAAGATGTATGGCTGGGAAGTACGCTTCAGCAAGTAACCGAGCGTGAACTGAACCTGGGTCTTGACCTTCAGGGTGGTATGCACGTGATTCTGGAAGTATCTCCAGTAGACATCATCAAATCGCTGGCCGGTAACAGCCGCGATCCTAAGTTCCTGGAGGCTCTAGCTGTTACGCAGAAAGAGCAGGGTAACTCACAGTCGAACTTTGTCGATGCCTTTGCTCGTAACTTCAAAAGCCTGAATCCCGATAAGAAACTGGCGGATGTTTTTGCGAACGCTACGAACCGGGCTACGATCAACTTCCAGACTTCCGATGCGGATGTGGTGAAAATGATCAAAACCGAGGTAGATGGTGCCGTAGAGCGTGCCTTCCGCGTTATTCAGCAGCGGGTGGATAAATTCGGCGTATCGAACCCAAACATTCAACGTATCCCGAACTCTGGCCGTATTCAGGTGGAGTTAGCGGGTGTGGATGATCCGGCTCGGGTACGTAAACTGTTGACGGGTTCTGCGAAACTGGAGTTCTGCGAAGTATACGAATTGCAAGAATACGCTCCGGCTCTGGATGGTATTGGTAACATTCTGCTCGAAGAAGAACGTGAGCAAAGTGCGGCTCTGAAAAGCCCCGCTACGCAACAGGCTTCTGTAGATACAGCGGCTAAAGCAAATGGTGGTCTGGCTTCTGCTCTGACGAAAAAAGATTCAGGTGCTGCCAAAAGCGACACTACGCAATCGGCTAACGCAGGTGCTGCTCTGACGAAACTGTTCATCCCGATGCAGGATGGACTGGGTGTAGCCGTAAAAGATACGCCTCGGGTAAACGCTCTGCTGGCTCGTAACGACGTTCGTACTTTACTGCCTTCAGACCTGAACTTTGCCTACGAAGCCAAGCCTCGTACGATCAATAACAAAGACATCATGGCTTTGATCGCGGTGAAACGCGGTCCAAACGGTGAAGTTCCCCTGGATGGTTCAGTGATCACAAACGCTTCACAGGATTACGATCAGAGTGGTCGCGTGGACGTTTCCATGCAAATGAATCCCGAAGGTGCCCGTAAGTGGAAAAACCTGACGGCTTCTAACATTGGTCGCCGGATTGCTATTTTGCTGGATGGTTATGTACAATCAGCTCCGGTAGTAAACGGTGAAATTCCGAATGGTAACTCTAGTATCTCCGGAAACTTTACGCTTGAAGAAGGTAAAGATTTAGCTACAGTACTGAAAGCTGGTAAACTGCCCGCTCCAACGACGATCGTAGAAGAAGCCGTCGTAGGTTCAACGCTGGGTTCAGAAGCCGTGAACGCGGGTATTCTGTCTTCGGTAGTAGGTCTGTTCGTTGTACTGATGTTTATGCTGGCGTACTATAACCGCTCTGGTTTCATTGCCGACATCGCCCTGCTGATAAACTTGTTCTTCCTGATGGGTATCATGGCGTCGCTGGGTTCAGTATTGACCTTGCCTGGTATCGCTGGTATCGTACTTTCGATTGGTATGGCCGTGGATGCGAACGTACTGGTATTTGAACGGATCAAGGAAGAGTTAGCTCTAGGAAAGCCGATGAAGCTGGCTGTGAGTGACGGTTTCAAAAATGCGACTTCTTCGATCATCGACTCCAATGCTACTACGCTGCTGTCTGGTCTGATCCTGTTGTTCTTCGGAACGGGTCTGATCCTAGGCTTCGCCGTAACGCTGGTCATCGGTATTTTCACTTCGCTATTTGCGGTATTCTTCGTAAGCCGGGCGTTGATGGATATCTGGGTAGAAAAAGGCTGGAAAATAAACTTTGTTTCGGGTCTGACCAAAAACTGGTTCAAAGATTCGGACTTTGATTTCGTATCAAAACGTCGTCTGTATTATACCATTTCTTCCGTAATCATTGCGGCCGGTATTCTTTCGGTAGTAATTAAAGGATTTGGACTAGGCGTTGATTTCAAAGGTGGTCGTACCTACGTCGTACGTTTTGACAAGAGCATCAGTACTGACGAAGTTCGTACGGCTTTGGAAGGACCTTTAGACGGTTCACCGGAAGTAAAAACCTACGGTGGTAGCGGTATCGGTGGTGATCAGGTACAGATCACGACGGATTATCTGGTAGACCAGACGACGGTAGAAGCGGATCGCGAAGCTCAGAACAAGATTATTCAGGGCGTAAGCAAAATCGGTAAAGCCGAAATTCTGAGTTCGTCGAAAGTAGGACCTACGATCGCGAATGATATGATTTTCTCTTCGTTGTACTCGATTCTGGCGGGTATTGCAGTTGTGTTTGGTTACATCCTGCTTCGCTTTAAGAAACTGGCGTTCGGTTACGGAGCGATGGTGGCAGTATCACACGACGTGCTGATTATCCTGGCTATCTTCTCGATTTTCAACGGCATTCTGCCCTTCTCACTCGACGTAGATCAGTCCTTCGTAGGTGCCTTGCTGACGATTATGGGTTATTCGATGAACGATACGGTCGTCGTTTTTGACCGCGTTCGGGAATACCTGCGGGAAGGTAGTGCGAAAAACGAAAGTATTCCGACGATTATCAACAACGCCTTGAACTCGACGCTGAGCCGTACGGCCGTGACGGGTCTTTCAACGATGCTGGTACTGATCGTACTGTTCTTCTTCGGCGGTGAAACGATTCGTGGTTTCTCTTTCGCCATGTTGATCGGGGTTATCGTAGGTACGTACTCTTCGCTGTTCGTAGCTACGCCGATCGTGGTTGACTTCCTGACGAAAGATCAGGAGCAAAAAGGAGCAGCTCTGGAAGTAGCTAAGGTGAACAAGCCTGCGGATAAATTCGCGGTTCCTTCACCCGAAGATTTTCTGATCGAAGGTGAAGAACCACAAGCTGCGGCTGAAAAAGCTAAAAAGGAGAAGAAGGATCGGATCATCAAGCCGAAACTTTAAGAAGCGATTCGTTGCTAGTTAAGCCGTAACAGAAGCCATGCTTCCAATCAACGACTAACTACTTAAGAGCTACTAATAAAACAGGCCTGCCGAACATCGGTAGGCCTGTTTGCTTTACATGAACAAATCGTAATCGGGTAATACGGTTGTACAGATCGAGTCGACTAGAGGCAAAACCATTCACTCTGACAAATAGAAACTTGTCAACAGCATGTACGTATGCAGGGATTCTTACTACTCTACTGGGCGTAATAGCGATGCGGCAAGAAAGCCATTACGGGCGGTACCGGAAGGAATTGGTATCCATGCCCCATGAAATCATTGGTTCAAATGACATAGACTGATTGCAAATATTAGGTAAGCTTATTAAAAAGGCAAATAGTATTTTGATTTTATTGAATAAGTCGAAATTTTTATTGACTTATCTACGCTGATAGGTAAGAAAAGAGTAAGCTACGGAATGTCTGTCGTCTTGCGGATGATCCTGACGGCTAATGAGTTCAAACGCATCCCTGCTAAATTCAGGGAAGTACGCGTCTCCTTTGAATTGACCATGAATGAGGGTAAGTTCCAGCACGTGGGCTTTGGGAAGCGTTTCCGAGTAAATCTGAGCCCCGCCCAGTACCATTACTTCTTCTTCCTCTTTGTAGTATTCCAGAGCTTCGTCAATACTGTTCATCACCAAAAATCCAGGATCAACCTGATAATTGGGCTGACTCGTCACGACGATATTCCCGGCTTTGGACCAAATGCGATCCGGCGTATCGTAGCTTTTCCGGCCCATGATGGTTTTCTTTCCCGCAATCAGTTGTTCTACGTGGGCGTGGTCATTAGGTAAAAAAGGCCAGGGAAGAATTCCATGATTACCGATGAGGCGATGCTCATCCATGGCGGCTACGAGGGTAATTTTCATGTGGGCAGTTCGTTACTGGAAAAGACAATTGATCGCCAAAAATAACAAGAGTCTCTATACTTGTTATTTTTCGCTCTAAAATGAAACTGCCGACTCACAAGAGTCGGCAGTTTAAATGATACACGCATTGACGTTCCTTTAGTACTTACGCTGCCATAATGAACTGATCCGCATTTTCGTCGGGACGAATCCGTAGTACATTGGCTAAGGTCAGCGTAATCAAGGTTTTGGAAGCCATCCACATGGGAATATGAGCGATTTGCGAGAAAAGCTGTACCGTAATGCCCGGATGATCACCAAGGTATTTCATCAGTACTTCTTCTTTAGGACCATATCTGAATTTTACGTCCTGCACCCGGTCTTCCCACTTCAAAATTTGCCGTACTTCTTTGCTCGCCTGAATAGAACGATCATTAACGCGTACATACGTCTTTTTTTCCTGCTGAGCCGGATCTAGGCTAACGTAGTGGGGGCGTTGCTGGCTACGCGGAATGCGGAACACGAGTACTTCGCGTTCATTTTCTACGTAGACACGTTCAAGGGTATATTCAATTGCAGGAAAGCAATATTTTTCGAGGGCTCGGCACAGGATGAATTCATCATCGTCGGCAAACTTCAAACCCGGGATGGACTTATCGTCACCGACGCCTACTAAGAGAATGCCACCCTGGGTATTTGCAAAAGCCACCACCTCGCGGATAATCTTCTCAGGATGGTTCGCTTTCAGCTTAAATTCCAGCCGCTCGTTTTCTCCTTTCTTCACCAGTTCTTTCAAGGCTCGAAGATCCATCGTGCCTCGTACACTGCGGGTGGCAGTTTTTTCCGCCATTCCCGACCAGCCATCCTTCATGACCATCGTAGTTAGAGGGTTTCCCAAATTTAACCAATCCTCTAAAAGAAAAAAGGGTTCAGAGGAAATTATTTTTATACGTATAAAATGCTTTTCCTTCCGGGAAAATTCCAAACATTTTACTCTATTTTGCCGTTACCACTCACAGCATCACTCTTTTATCCAATGGAATGGGTTTGGAATATCCTGATTGTTCTGGGGACATTTTTACTAATGGAAGCAGTAGCCTGGTCGACGCATAAGTACGTTATGCACGGCTGGTTATGGTCCTGGCACGAGGACCATCATCATCCCCACACTGGCTTTTTTGAGAAGAACGATTATTTCGCCGTAGTGTTTGCCACAGTAGCTATTTCTTTAATTCTAATTGGTAGTGAAGTGCCTTCCGTACGGTTTTTATTGTGGGTAGGCATTGGCGTGACGGCGTACGGACTGTTCTATTTCATCTTCCACGACATCATCGTACACCGGCGAGTGAAGATTAAGTTTGTAGCCCGTTCCCGCTACATGAAACGCATCATGCGGGCTCACTACATCCACCATAAAGTACATACTAAGCAAGGGGCTCAGGCCTTCGGCTTCCTATACGCTCCGAAGAAGTTTGAGCGGGAGAAAATGTAGATAGTTTACAGTTTGCGGTTTTCTGTTTTCAGTTAAAGAGCGAGGGCCTTCCAAAATCTGGAAGGCCCTCGCTCTTTAACTAAAACAAGCTTTGTAATTACAGTTTAACATGGATTCCAAATAACTGAAAACCGCAAACGCAACTTATTTCTTCAACATATTCGGCAGTTTGATTTTGCCGTCCTGTACTTTGTTCATTGTTTTCATCATCTTCCGCATTTCCTCGAACTGCTTCATCAGGTTGTTTACCTGTTGAATGCTCGTACCCGAACCGGTAGCAATCCGGCGGCGGCGTGAACCGTCGATCAGATCGGGATTCTTGCGTTCTTTCAGTGTCATGGAGCTGATGATGGCTTCGATGGGCTTGAACGAGTCGTTACTGATGTCTACGTCTTTAATCGCACCACCCAGGCCAGGAATCATGCCCATCAAATCCTTGATGTTACCCATCTTCTTGATTTGCTGAAGCTGCGAGTAAAAATCCTCGAAGTTGAACTGGTTTTGACGAATCTGCTTGTTAATGCGGTTCGCTTCTTCTTCGTCGAAGGCCTGCTGAGCCCGTTCAACCAGCGACAGCACGTCACCCATACCGAGAATCCGGCTAGCCATCCGATCGGGGTAGAAAATGTCGAGATCTTCCATTTTCTCACCCGTCGACATGTACTTGATGGGCTTGCTCACCACCTGACGGATCGAAAGGGCTGCACCCCCGCGAGAATCCCCGTCAAGCTTGGTCAGTACAACCCCGTCGAAGTTCAGACGATCGTTGAACGTCTTGGCCGTATTGACCGCATCCTGACCCGTCATCGAATCCACCACGAAAAGCGTTTCCGTTGGCTCAATGGCCTTCTTCACGTTTTCTACTTCCTGCATCATGGCCTCATCAATCGCCAGACGACCTGCGGTATCGATGATGACTACATTTTTGGAGTTTTTCTTGGCGTACTCAACGGCGTTGCGGGCAATTTCAACGGCGTTTTTATTATCAGGTTCCGCGTAAACTTCTACGCCGATCTGCTCACCCAGGGTCTGAAGCTGGGCAATAGCGGCCGGACGATAGATGTCACAGGCGGCTACAATCACCTGGCGACCCTGTTTCTTAATGTTATGGGCCAGTTTACCCGTAAACGTCGTTTTACCCGATCCTTGCAGACCGGCAATCAGGACGATCGCGGGAGAACCTTTGAGGTTGACACTTTCCGCCTGACCACCCATGAGTTCGGTCAGCTTGTCGTGTACAATTTTTACCAGCATCTGGCCGGGCTCTACCGCGATCATAATCTTCTGACCAATGGCTTCCTCCCGGATCTGATCCGTAATATCTTTGGCTACTTTAAAGTTAACGTCGGCATCGGTAAGAGCCCGGCGAATTTCCTTCACCGTGGAAGCCACGTTTACATCGGTAATCTTTCCGCTGCCTTTGAGGGTACGGATGGCTTTATTGAGCTTGTCCTGTAAATTATCAAACATGGTTAGTAAAGAATACTAAAGCGTAAGGTCTGTAGATTGGAAAAGGCTTTGGCTAAACCTTCAAAAAATTCATATTCAGCTTATGACTTCGAATTTTTTTGGCAAAGGTACCATTCACAAACGACTATTTGAATAGATAAAATCCCATAAATGGTTTTTTTTTGGCTTGATTTCACCGTCCTGCTTACCTTTGGGGTTCAATTCATTACCTGACTCTTTCCGACGTCTAATCATGCAGAAAATTAAAGTAGCGAACCCAGTCGTCGAACTCGACGGGGACGAAATGACCCGAATCATCTGGAAGTTTATCAAAGAAAAGCTGATTCTTCCCTACGTTGATGTCGATATTAAATACTACGATTTAGGTATCGAATACCGTGACGAAACGAATGATCAAGTGACGGTAGATGCCGCTAACGCCATTAAACAATACGGTGTTGGTATCAAATGTGCCACGATTACGCCCGACGAGGACCGCGTGAAGGAATTCAACCTGAAGCAAATGTGGAAGTCGCCTAACGGAACGATCCGTAACATCTTGGATGGTACGGTATTCCGGGAGCCGATCGTGATGCAGAACGTTCCTCGCTTGGTAACCACCTGGACGTCTCCCATCATCGTAGGCCGTCACGCCTTTGGTGATCAGTACCGTGCTACGGATTTCGTTGTACCCGGAAAAGGTAAACTGACGATGAAATTCGAAGGTGAAGACGGAACGGTACAGGAATACGAAGTTTTCAACTTCCCCGGAGCTGGGGTAGCTATGGGTATGTATAACCTCGATGAATCCATCGCTGGTTTCGCCCGTTCCTGCTTCCAAGTAGGTCTGCAAAAAGGGTGGCCCGTATACCTGTCTACGAAGAATACGATCCTGAAGAAATACGATGGTCGTTTCCGGGACGTATTCCAGGCGGTTTTCGATGCAGAATTTGCTGAGAAATTCAAAGAAGCTGGTATTACGTACGAACACCGTCTGATCGATGACATGGTAGCCGCAGCTCTGAAATGGAGTGGCAGCTACGTATGGGCTTGTAAGAACTACGACGGCGACGTTCAGTCGGATACCGTTGCTCAGGGCTTTGGCTCACTCGGTCTGATGACTTCTGTACTGCTGACGCCCGATGGCTCCGTGATGGAAGCGGAGGCGGCTCACGGTACTGTAACGCGTCACTACCGCGAACACCAGAAAGGAAACCGTACGTCAACGAACCCGATTGCTTCGATCTACGCCTGGACGCGTGGTCTGGCTTTCCGTGGTAAACTCGACGGCAACGAAGAACTGATCCGTTTTGCTACGGCTCTGGAAGAAGTTTGCGTAGAAACCGTAGAAGCGGGTAAAATGACTAAGGATTTGGCTATCACCATCCACGGTAACAAAGTAAACCACGGCGAGCATTACCTGTACACGGAAGAATTCCTGGACGAGCTCGACAAAGGCTTACAGACGAAACTGGCGAAGTAATTGCTGGGGCTGCCCTAACAAAAAGGCACTTATCCAAAAGGGTAAGTGCCTTTTTGCTTGAAGGAAAACTAAGGTTACATATCATCTAACTCTTCTTCTTCAAAGTCTTCGGTATCTTCATCTTCGTCGTCATCCTGTTCAGCGGTAAACTCGTCCATTTCCTCCGCTGGGTCCATGGTGTCGCCACTTTCATCCATGGGTTCGTCGTAAAATTCGAAATCGTCTTCTGGAATGTTCATAAGTTTAGGTAGTAGATTAGATTGTATGAACGCAAACGTACTTACGTTCAGCGGTTAAAGACACCAATGCCACTTTATTGTTTTGTGAAATTTGGTGCATCTAACCTTAACGGATGGAAAATGTACTAAAAAGATTAATTAAGTTATTTTTTGTCTTTGTATAATCCAGTGTCAAGCCTGTACCTGCGATTATTTTTTGCTTTACTTTGGCGGCAAATCCTCTGATTCTGTCTTATGATCAATTACGTACTCTTTGACGGCCCGAAAATTCGCCCTCATTTGTTACCGCTGGTATTCACCCGGCCTATGGCTGAGCTGCGGGTCGGTATTCGGACCATCACGGAAAAATGGACTGACTGGTTAGGAGTAAAACCCACCCACTATACTCAACCGTATTTGCAGGGAAAGTATCCCTACAAAAAAAGCTCGGACACGATTTATCTGCACGGCGGCCTTTGTCCGAACGAACGGCTGGTACGCTCGTTGGAACAGCTCAAACCGGGTGAAGCCTTATTACAGGGACCTATTTTGCTGGCCGTTCGGGCTAAACATCTGGCCTTGGAAGATCTCGTACACGACAATCCCAATTTTCAGAAACAGTACTATTGGGATAAGGTAACCGTCATTCAGCGACTGCCGGATTTAGTCGTACACAACGGCGAGCAAATCAAGACGGATTTTGATCGGATCACGGCGGGTCGTACCAGCCAGCCGATTACGGATCGATTCACGGCGTACTACAATGAAGAACAAATCTTTATTGAAGAAGGTGTACAAATCCGCTCGGCTATACTTAATGCCGAAAATGGTCCAATCTATCTGGGCAAGGATGTGCAGGTACAGGATGGTGTAATCATTCAGGGGCCTTTTGCGGCTCTGGAAGGAGCCGTGATTAATCTGGGTGGAAAAATGCGGAAGAGTACTACTATTGGTCCCCACTGCAAAGTAGGGGGCGAAGTCAGTATGAGTATTCTGATGGGCCACTCCAATAAAGGACACGACGGTTTTCTCGGGAATTCCTACCTCGCCGAATGGTGTAACTTAGGAGCCAATACCAATAACTCCAACCTGAAGAACGATTACGGGAACGTAAAACTGTACGACTATACCACCAAACAACTGGAGGATACGGGTCGACAATTCGTAGGTCTATTCATGGGCGATTACTCGAAAGCGGGCATTTCGACTATGTTTAACACCGGAACCGTGGTAGGTATCAACGTCAATCTATTTGGATCAGGTTTTCCACCCAAGCATATTCCTTCTTTTTCATGGGGAGGTGCCGATACGGGATTTGAACCATACCGTTTCTCCAAGGCTGTAGACGTGGCTCGTAACACGATGGACCGCCGAGGTCGTCTGTTTACCGAAGAGGAGGAAGACATCTGGAGAGCCGTCTATGCCCTCGAACAAAACGAAATTCCTCACGTACCGGATCTGGACGAAGACTAATCAAAATCGCTGCAAGGCATCGGATTCAAGCATATGCTGGCCGGGAACTTCCTGGCCAGCTATATTCAGCATGGCCGACGCTACTTTACTCGCCTGAATGCCTTTGTACTTGCGTAAGGGCGGAATGAGTAGCGTAAGGGGTGCAAGGACAAAGTCGAGTACTTTACCTACCTCTTCACCCAGGCGAAACTGCTTTCGTTTACCGAGTAGGGTGGCAGGGCGGAAAACAGTATAGCTACGATACCCTAATTCGCCAATGGCCGTTTCCACCTGCCCTTTAGTTCGACTGTAGAAAATCGAAGATTGGGCGTTCGCTCCGATCGAGGATACCAGTAAATACTGCGTTGCCCCGACCTGAAGGGCCAGTTTACCCACCTCTACGGGATATTCAAAATCAACTTTCCGAAAGGCATCCTGCGAGCCGGCCTGACGAATAGTCGTGCCTAAACAGCAAAAAACATCGTTGGCACCCGATACATCCTGCAGTGTAAGGTTGTCGAAATCAACGATACGTTCATCGAGTTTAGGGTGTTTTAGGTGCATCGGACGACGTACCAACGTAATGACTTTCTGGTACCGATCCGATTGTAAGAGTTTGAAAATTAAATAGTTGCCTATCAGGCCGGTGGCTCCGATGATGAGGGCTGTCTTCGCGTTCATAACAAATGGGTTTCGGGGAATTTACGCAGGAAAAAGTTCTTAAACCGTAAGATTGCTTTGGTTTGAATCAGAGGTACAAAATTCTTATTCCCGAAAAATAATTGGGGTACCTATACCTATTCACCCAAATTTATTTCCGGGGAAATTGCCCAACTGGTCTTAGCTTTCTACTTTTACGCCGGATTTTTCTGTTCCTTGTGGGGAACAGCCACATTCTTTCCGAACTGGCCACTGCAAATCCCATCTCTATGAGTGTATTAGTTAACAAAGATTCAAAAATCATTGTACAAGGCTTTACGGGTTCGGAAGGTACCTTCCATGCCCAGCAAATGATTGAATATGGTACTCAGGTTGTTGGCGGTGTAACGCCCGGCAAAGGAGGCCAGAAACACCTGGACCGTCCCGTATTCAACACGGTTGCTGATGCGGTGAAAGAAACGGGTGCTGACGTATCCATCATCTTTGTACCCCCGGCTTTCGCGGCTGACGCCATTATGGAAGCGGCTGACGCTGGCATCAAAGTAATTGTAACGATCACGGAGGGAATCCCCGTGAAAGATATGGTTGCCGTAAAAGAATACGTACAAGGCAAAGATCTGCGTCTGATCGGACCTAACTGCCCCGGCGTTATCACGGCGGATGAATGTAAAGTAGGTATCATGCCTGGCTTTATCTTCAAAAAAGGAACGATCGGTCTGGTATCAAAATCAGGTACGCTGACGTACGAAGCCGTAGATCAATTGACGAAAGCAGGTTTGGGCCAAACGACGGCCATCGGAATCGGTGGTGACCCCATCATCGGTACGACGACGAAAGAAGCCGTTGAGCTGTTGATGAACGATCCCGAAACCGAAGCCATCGTGATGATCGGTGAAATCGGTGGCGGCATGGAAGCTGAAGCTGCTTACTGGATCAAAGAAACGGGTAACAAAAAGCCCGTGGTTGGTTTCATCGCGGGTCAAACGGCTCCGAAAGGTCGCCGGATGGGTCACGCAGGTGCCATCGTTGGTGGTGCGGATGATACGGCTGAAGCAAAAATGCGAATCATGCGTGAATGCGGACTGTACGTAGCCGAATCGCCTGCCGTCATTGGCGAGACGATGCTGAAAGCACTGGCTGATCAGAAAGTAAACGCATAAGTTAAGAATACGATTCTGTAATGAATCCGTTTTGTGAAACAGCCATGTTAGCGAAACGGACGTACTGAAAGCGAGAGTGGTGGGTAGTGATTTCACTTTTTCGAGCGTACGAAAGCCTGTGGGTAGTTTTCTAACCCACAGGCTTCACTGTTTTTTGCTTTTCTTCCTGTGTTTCCTGGCGGGTTCGACGTTTGCTCAGACGACGGGGCCGGAGGAAGGCTATTTCCTCGTACACGATTTTCGCAATGACTGGCGAGTCTACGACGAAGGAATGAAGGCCTATGTTCCCTACATTCGCGAGATTCACCAAGACTACGGTTCGTACAGCGTTATTCTTGATTTAGCACAGAATCGGCATTACTATCTGCTCTATCGTTCCAATCAGGAGAATTA
>NZ_JBMDWJ010000388.1:0-6022 GCF_048595215.1 Siphonobacter sp. | reverse complement strand
GCACTTCCAACAAAGGAGCCATCATCCATGATGTACAGGAAAAGTTGGGTCTTCTGACCCGCCTGATTCGGGCGTATGCCAAAGGAGAATATCGGCAACTACCCTGGAAGAGTGTAGTTCTGACCGTAGCCGTACTGATCTATTTTGTCAGTCCAATCGATGTAATCCCGGATTTACTTCCCATCATCGGTTTTACGGATGATATAGCCTTACTGATTTGGCTATTTCGTACCATCTCTAATGATCTGGATACATTCAAGGTTTGGGAAGCCGAACAAGTGGTTCCACTTGACCCTCAAGAAGCGACGTATCCAACCCGCGACCGAGAATAAAACCAGGGGGTACTACAGAATTTTTCAAAGGTAATCCTTAACTTTACATCAATTATTAAAGACATTCATCATGGAAATGGCAACAATTTTGGCGTTTAGCCTCGGTGGGCCCGAAATCGCCCTGATTATTTTTGCCTTTATTCTCCTCTTTGGAGCGAAGAAAATCCCTGAGCTCGCACGGGGCCTTGGAAAAGGTATTCGTGAGTTCAAGGACGCTAGCAAAGATGTTCGTAGCGAAATTGAAAAAGCAGGCGACGAAGCTAATAAATAGTCGTTTTTGTGTACACTCCAGGGCATAGTCATGTGACTAGGCCCTTTTGTTGTTTTTTAGCTAATCTCCAGATTTACCCCTCGTTTTGAAGTACTATTCTTCTTTCCGTTCGCTTCAGCAGGACTTACATCAGGGTACGGTTTCGTGCCGTGCTTTGGTTGACTATTACCTGAATCGTATTACCGAACAAGCTCATCTGAATGCTTTTCTGGCGGTATACGCCGAAGAAGCTCGTCAGGAAGCGGCCCGCATTGATGCTAAGCTAGCCGCTGGTACGGCTGGCAAGCTGGCCGGAATGGTAATTGGAATCAAAGATTTACTGTGTTATGCCAATCACGGCGTACAGGGAGGAAGTCGTATTCTCCAGGGTTTCGTTTCGCAATTTACCGCAACTGCCGTTCAACGCTTACTCGACGAGGATGCGATCATTATCGGTCGGCAGAACTGCGATGAATTCGGAATGGGTTCTTCCAACGAAAACTCCGCGTACGGACCCGTACTCAATGCCCGCGATGAAAGCCGCGTACCCGGTGGTTCTTCGGGCGGTTCAGCCGTAGCTGTACAGGCGGATCTGTGCTTTGCTTCGATTGGTACGGATACGGGCGGATCAGTACGGCAACCCGCCGCTTTTTGTGGATTGGTTGGCTTGAAACCTACGTATGCCCGGGTGTCCCGCTGGGGCTTGCTGGCGTATGCCTCCTCCTTCGATACCATTGGGCCTATTACGCGTTGCGTAGAAGATGCGGCTCTGATTCTGGAAGTTATGGCCGGAGCCGACGAGCAGGATAGCACAGTATCCCAGCAACCCGTACCCGCATACTCCGAAAAATTAGAAGCTGGTGGTCTGAAAAAAATCGGTTATTTTCGCGACAGTTTAGAGTCGGATGGGGTTGATGCATCGGTTAAAGCGGTTTTACGCCAAACCATTGATCGTTTAGAGGCTGAGGGACACACGGTAGTACCCGTTGATTTTCCGCTGGCTAAGTACTATCTGCCGACGTATTACATCCTGACAACAGCCGAGGTAAGTTCTAATCTCTCGCGGTACGATGGCGTTCGATACGGACATCGTAGTCCGCAAGCCGTTGATCTGGATTCGCTGTATCGGCTTAGCCGTACGGAAGGTTTGGGAGCCGAAGCCCGCAAGCGTATTTTGCTGGGGACCTTTGTACTGAGTGCAAATTATTACGACGCGTACTACACCAAAGCTCAACGCGTTCGACGTTTAATAAAGGAAGAAATCGAGCAACATTTCGAGCAGGTTGATTTTCTGCTCTACCCCACTACTCCTTCAGTGGCGTTTCCGCTCGGTGAGAAATCTTCTGATCCATTGAAAGAGTTCCTAGCCGACATCTTTACGGTGCAGGCTAACGTAACGGGTGTACCCGCCCTTTCGCTACCCTTGGGTACCGATTCACAGGGAATGCCCGTCGGAATTCAGATTTTGGCCCCAGCCTTCGAAGAAGAAAAATTACTGGCTTTTGCTAATACCCTGGAAATCCAGGATCAGGCAGCGGTAAGCATTTAAATTCAATTCATTAATAGCCATTTCCTTGGGGCTCTTGTAGCAAAGAGCACTAAGAACACTCCTTCTGCCTGCCTGAATCGAATGAAGTATGTTTCCTGAGTTTCGCGAAGAAACTCCTGTATAACCTAACAACAAACCCTTACTAGATGAGACCAATTCGAATCCTGACCATTGCGGCGGCGATTGCCTCATTCTCGATTTGTTCCGTAGGAGCACAGACCGATTCGACGAAAAACAGTACGCCTACCGTAGTGAAAGATTCCGTGCCACAAGTAGATTTCCAACTGGTGCACGAACGCATGGCCAAGCTGCAAAAAGAGATCCCTCTGAATCACAACGATGTAACCCATCAGTTTGTCGAGTTTTTTACCTTTCGTAAGCCTTCGTTTGTGAAGGAAATGCTGGAAAGAAAAGCCCTGTATTTCCCCATTTTCGAAAAGTACCTGGCCCAGTACGGCCTCCCCGATGAGTTGAAGTACCTTTCCCTCATTGAATCCCGTCTCGATCCCAAAATCATTTCTTATGCTGGAGCAGGTGGCCTGTGGCAATTCATGCCCAGCACCGGACGTATCGATTTTAAATTACGGATTGATAAATACGTTGATGAACGCTTCGACCCGTACAAAGCCACCGAAGCTGCCTGTAAGTACTTCTTGCAATTAGGTCGTATCTTTAATAACGACTGGGAAATGATGCTGGCGTCCTACAATACCGGCCCCGGAAACGTGATGCGAGCCGTCCGCAAATCGGGTAAGCATACGTATTGGGAAGTCTACCCGCATTTGCATAAGCAAACTCGCGGTTACGTTCCTCAATACGCAGCCATTGTGTACATGATGCATTACGCGGCTGATCACGGAATCAAACCCGACTCGATGCATACGGTAGTTGCTTTCGATACGATTCACGTTAATTCCTACATGAATTTGCGGACCTTAGCTCAGGTCGGGCAGTTTTCCTACGACAAAGTAAAACAACTAAATCCCCACATTCTAACCGATGTTCTACCCGAAGGTACGAAAGGTTATCCCGTTCGTTTGCCCAAGGAAGAGTTGAAGTATTTCTACGCTCACCGTCGTTTCATTCTGGATTCGGCTACGAATTACGCCGGTTCTCCACGCGTGATGCTAGCCTCCCATACATCGGATGATGAGGAAGAAACGGGTTCAGCTCAGAACGAAGACGTTGCACGTACGAAATCAAAGCGGGTTTCGCATAAAGTACACCGTGGCGAGACGTTATCTTCCATTGCCCGCCATTACCGCGTAGCAAGCCAGGATTTGAAAGTGTGGAACCGACTGGGTCGCCATTCAAGAATTAAAGCGGGCCAACATCTAGTCGTTTATCAGCAAGTAAGTGTACCGCAACCCCAGATTGCTGTGGCTACCGTGAGTAAATCTGCCGCGGCTACCAGTCGTGACGAACGCCTGAGCAAAGCCCGCAAGTACCATACTGTACAACCCGGCGATACGCTCTGGAAAATCTCACAACGTTACGGCGGTATTTCCATTGATAAATTACGTAAGCTCAATGGAATCAAAGGTAACGCGGTACATCCCGGCCAGAAACTGTTAGTGATTTAACACGAACGATATTCCATCCAGTACTACTAAAACAAGCCACCGGACGATACGCCCCGTGGCTTGTTTTGCTCATCATCCCAGCAAATGATTGCTTATTTAGAAGGCAAGCTCACTTATAAAGAACCCGCTTACGCCATTATCGACGTGCAGGGCGTTGGATACGAAGTACGTATTTCCCTGCAAACGTATTCGGCTTTACCGGAGGTGAACGAACGTTGCCGTTTGTTCACGTATTTAAATATTCGGGAAGATGCCCACATCCTGTTCGCCTTTCAGGAAATGAGCGAAAAACTGCTCTTCCTGGATTTAGTCAGCGTGTCAGGTATTGGCCCGAATACGGCTCTGGTGATGCTTTCTTCCCTTTCTTCGGTCGAAATCCGGCAGGCGATTATCACGGAAGATTTACGCGTCATTCAAGGCATTAAGGGGATTGGAGCAAAAACGGCCCAACGCGTCATTCTTGAACTCAAGGATAAACTCAAGAAAGATCACCTGGCTTCGGGAAGTATGACGACCAATCTGTTCCTCGGTCCCAACGCTGGTGCTCGTACCGACGCTATTTCGGCTTTGATTGTGATGGGTATCCCCCGCCCCGTTGCCGAAAAATCAGTCGATACTCTACTGAAAAAAGATCCCAATGCGTCCGTCGAAGATTTAATCAAACAATCCTTACGGTAGGACCCCAACATACCCGCAAAAATCTTTCCGAAGTCTATCTTTCGGAAAGATTTTTTGCTTAAAAAAACCAGGTTAATATACCTAAAACAGAGTTGAATCAACCATTCACTACCATTTATCATTTCTTAATCGAATACAAGCGATAGCCTATCCCACTTTTTTTGCAATTTTACTTTTAGTTTTGGCGTTTAAGGATGCGGTAACCCAACACTTCGTTCCCCCGAAGTACACACGCCTACTCTTTCAATAGATCATATTGCGAAGGACACTTTACCTAACAATGCGAATTTTCCAACCCGTTCAAAAGTCAGGAACTTATTCCCGGCGGCGGCGATGGATATCTGTACCAGGATTAGTAAGGGCTTTTTTGTTGTTTGGTGCAAGTACTGCAATGGCTCAGGCTCAGCAGATTCAACCCGACACGGCTCGCGTAGACACCTTGTACAGAACCAAAACCGGACGTCGACCTCTATTAAAAGTATCGGATCGTTTAGCCAGTCGGTTTAGTTATCGACTCCCACAATCCCCTTTAATCCCACCTGATCCTAAAGACTTACAAACCCAGTTTCGGTTTAATCCACTGGATCAGAAAATTACCGTCAACGACGCCTTTAAAGTAGGCGACCGAACGATTCCGTACCGGCCCGGCGAAAATATCTCGCTGGACGAATACCTACGCATTCAGAACAACGCTTCCTATCGGGACTTAATTCGTGAATACGCAGGTCGAAGCGACGGAAAAAGTGAAGTAACGGGCCGTGGTCTTTTCCCAAAAATTAAACTGTCTGACCCTTCGCTCGACCGGATTTTCGGCTCGAACATTATCGACTTTTTACCCAATGGCTCAGTACTGCTCGACTTTGGTTATCTCCATCAGAGTATTGACAATCCGGCGATTCCGGTACGGCAGCGGCGAACGGGCAACTTCATTTTCAATGAACAGATTGCCGTAAACTTCGCCGGAAAAATTGGGGACAAGCTAAACCTGAATACCAATTTTGATACGAAAGCCGCCTTCAACTTCGAGAACAAACTCAAGCTTGGCTTTCGGAATCAGGAGGAAGACATTATCCAGCGGGTGGAAGCCGGAAATACGAGTTTTCGCACCAACAGTCAGCTGATTCCGGGTGTTGAAAACCTGTTTGGAGCGAACGTAGCCCTGCGGTTTGGCAAACTGGACGTGAATCTGGTGGCGGCTCAGCAACGTTCCAAACGGCAGAGCATCGTCCTTCGCAACGGAGCCCAGAATCGTGGCTTTTCCATTCGTGAAGATTTATACGATGAAAACCGACACTTCTTTCTGAATCATTTCTTCCGTAATAATTACGACCGCTCGCTCCAGCAACTTCCGATGATTACTTCGGGCGTTACCGTAACGCGGGTAGAAGTTTATATAACCAACCGTTCACAAAATACGGAAACGCTACGGAACCTGGTCGGTCTGGCTGATTTGGGCGAAGGCAATCCCTTTAACAAGACATCTCCACTAGTACAGCCCATTTCCGGCTCGGTGAGTTCGCCTGCCGATAACAGCGTCAATGGACTTTTCCAGAACGTATCTCAGAATCCTACGGTTCGACAGATCGACAACGTGGCTGGCGAGTTGACTGGCAGTGGCTACGCCCGAGGA
>NZ_JBMDWJ010000387.1:0-6759 GCF_048595215.1 Siphonobacter sp. | reverse complement strand
GAGAGAAGTGATGGAAGTTTTCATGGCTTTTATCGATTGAGATTGACAGGCAAAAAAAAGATGATCGGTTGTGTTAGAAATTCATGGCTTGGGTACTTTCATCAGCGGCGACTGGCCTGATTGATGATTCAAAGTTGGGTTGAAAACAGGTACTATGCAATGCAAAGTAGTATGTAAGGCTTGGTTGCTGGATGAGCGGCGATTGATGGGGTTTGCTTTCCAAAACGGCTGACCTTATTTACACATCAAGGATGCGGAGAAGGGGGGCTGCGTTGCAGTCAGGGCCATTTTTATTTTTATTCGGGGATGAATGGCAGGTTAAACAGGATGGACGGGAATGTACAAGTCTGGATTAGCCAACCCGAGTAAGCGGATGGCAAGTGGGCATTGAATTAGCCTTACCCGATAGGATGGTTTGTATATATATAATAAGATACCACCGCTGAAAGCAGTACCGTTTCTAGTCTTCTCTAAGGGGTGGAAACGCGGAAGTCGGCTCTCTTCTACCTATTCTGGGGCTCTGAGGGAGCAAGCCTTATTTAGGCAAATGTTTTGCGGCTAAAAATAAAATTATACATTTTTGCAGAGGTGTCGTCAGAGGAACGCTTAGGAAAAATTCATTTTAAGCAAGTATTTCTTACTTTATACAGACAAATGATTTCATTACTAACAGACCTATCCACTAATAGATCCATTCTCTTGCCACTCCGTTTTTTCTGTATAGTAATACATTTTTATTCACTAGTTCTTTTCTTAGAGTTAAACCCATTTTTTAAATAATACGCTGGTATTATTTAAAATACAAATCCTCATTGATTACTATCATCCATTCAAATGAACATAAAAAAAAGATTTTTACTAATAGCACCGTGGGATTATCAATTATACGCGGTGATTGAAAAAAATCTTATCAGCTTAGGGTACGATGTTGTAGTAGTTCATAATAATTCTTACCCTTTTACTTACGAAAATATTAGTCAACGTACGACTAATTTTTTTAGAAAGACTTTTCTAAAAGATAGAGATTACAAAAATTTCTTACGACATAATTTTAATCAACAAACGCGTTTGTCGCTCGTAAAAACGTACGATCACTATGATGTGACGCTGGTAATCAGAGCGGATTTCTTTCCTTTAGAATTACTACTGGAAGCCAGAAAAAGAAGCGACAAGTTTATCTCATTTCATTACGACGGCATTTCAAGAAATCCAGAAGTGCTTCCTAAAGTTCATTTGTTCGATCGCTTTTACGCCTTTGACAAAACTGATGTGGTTAAATATCAGAAATACGGTGTACAATACGTACCTAACTTTTATTTCGACTATCCTGATGATTTACCGGATATTGAAACTAAAAATAAAATCTATTACATCAGCTCATTTCATCCTTCCCGCCTCCAGGCAATTATTGACTTTCATAAATTTATTACCGAGAAAATAAGTCCAGTACAATTCGATTTTGTTTATAACTTATACGACGAAGATAAAGTCCCTTTATACGTTAAAGAAAATTTTCATTGTCTACATAAAGTTAATCCGTACGAAGACCAATTAGTACAGATAAAAAATACGGAGATTATTCTGGATTTCCGCATTGATGAGCACCAGGGCTTGTCTTTCCGAATTTTTGACGGACTGAAATTGCAGAAAAAAGTAATTACGACGAATGCTACGGTTGTCGACGAAGATTTTTATCATCCGAATAACTTCTTCATTTTAACGGAAGACAACAAGGAGGATCTGGATGATTTTCTGACTCGTCCCTATGTAAAAATTGATGAGAAAATCCGGTCAAAATATTCCTTTACGAACTGGCTGGCCACGATTACGGATTACACGCATGGGCAATTCCAGGCGGCAACTAAACCCCTGATTAGTATCATCATTCCCTGTTACAATAACGAACGGGTCATCATAGAAGCCATTCAATCGGCTGAAAAACAGACCTATAAAAACGTTGAAATCATTGTAGTAGATGATGGTTCTACGGATCAAACCTTTGCTACCGTTTCCGAATACATCCAGGGTACAAACAAAAACGTCAAACTTTATACAAAAACCAATTCCGGACCGGCCGCTACCCGCAACTATGGTTTTGATCAGTCGAATGGACAGTTTATTGTCTTTTTGGACGGCGATGATAAATTACACGAAGAATTCGTTGAAGAATATTTCAACGCCTTTATTCAGCATCCGAATGTCAATTTAGTGTATTCAAACGCCGAATATTTCGAAGGAAAAACCGGTCCCTGGCATATTATTGATTACAACAAGGATGACTTACTGATCTCGAATTCTATTCCTATTTTTGCCATGATTAGTGCAGAAACCTTCGAAAAGGCAGGAAAATTTGATGAAAATTTACCTTGCCTTGAAGATTGGGAACTGTGGATTCGGGTGTTAGCAAAGAATAAAAACGTTTATAAAATTGATAAGTCCCTTTATTATTACCGCAAACGCATCGAGAAAAATTCGTTAACGGATAACATCGATTTCCACGCTAAATCCATTATTTATTATCACTACATCTACGAAAAGCACATTGATTTATACCGTGAAATGCACCTCGATCTGCCCCGTCTGTTAGATTCATATCGTGCGAATCGACAAAATCACCACGCTTTTCTTCGGTACAAACGAAAATATTATTCCGTCTGGTACCGAAAACTATTTTATAAGTTATTTAAACCTGATCTCTACAGGGAAATCTTTCACTAAGTAAGGCATTTTGAAAAGTAATTTATAACGTAGTTATTGGTTGTTAAATCCAGTACCGTTTACTTTTACATTTTCAAATTCAACATTGGTGTGTTTGTTTTTCAATGCAACCGTTACGCCATCCGATTCTACATCACGAAAGACAAGTGTACTAACCTGATCGCCTGGATTGCCTTCAATTTCTGCCAGTTTAGTACACTTTATCTTCATGTTTGAAAACGTAATACCACGGATGGTTCCAAACGGTTTTTCTGCACTCCCTCCCTATTAAAAAACTGTTTCCAGGGGCTTACATTCAAAAAGTGAGCTACACACGCCGCTGACTTATCTACACTATACATGTCAATCACGAAATACGGTCTTTTTGGAAAGCTAAAAGCCTTGCCTGGTCAGGGACAAGCCTTAGCCGATTTTTTACTGGAAGCGGCTCGGCTGCTGCATACAGCCTCCGGTTGTCAGTTGTATCTGGTCAGTACGGATGTTACGGATGCAGATACGATCTGGGTAACGGAAGTTTGGGATACGAAGGAAGATCATGATCGTTCTCTACAGGCACCCGCCATACGAGAACTCATTGGTCGGGCCATGCCTTTGCTGGCCGAACGCCCCGAACCCGGCATGACCGTAAACGTACTAGGCGGAAAAGGACTTGCGTAATTTTTGGGCGGATGCTTCTTCCGTCTTCTTGCAACAATACAATCACGAGCCCCCTTACGATCTTGTAAAGGGGCTCGCGTCAAAACCCTCTTTGAAAACTCAGCTACTGAGTTTGCTGAACGTACCAGTTTTTAGCTACTAGCTTATCCTTGATTCGACGGGCAATGATCTGATAGCCCAGTGAGTTTAGGTGCAGGTAATCCGAGCGTACGCCCGCTGGAAATATATCCTGGGCCAGTTGAGCCTGATCTTGGGCAGTTGGCGTATACCCAACGGCTTTCAGTTCGTCGGCCGTGGGCGGAGTCATGGGTACAAAGTTGCTGCCGTAACGTCGCTGGAGTAAGGCATTGAAATCCGAAATCTGTTTGTAACCCGATGTACCTTTCGTTTCCAGATTACTCATCAGAATACCTAATACCAGATAAAATTTAGGATTCGGCAGATAGTTAATGCAATTGTCGATCAGATTGACAATCCCATCGAAATCGGGTACATCGTTTCGTCCCAACCAGAGGACCTGAATAGACGACTGATACGCGACGGCATCATCCGAGATAAAGACCGAATCAGCGGGAACAGCTACAGTACTGGCTTCCGCAGGGGTTAGGGTATACGTTTCTACCTGAGCCTCTCCCCCACCCTTTGCGGTACGGGTCAATGTACATGGCACTTCGTTTACCCGACCCTTTAAAGTCATGGTCAGGTTATTGGCAACCGTCGACAGCAGTTGTGTTGATAGCTTGGTTACCTTTACGGCTCCTGCTCCGTTGAAGGCATTCCCCTCCACGCTCAGTGTTAACGGAATCCCACCCTGACGGGCCACAATAGCCCGACTTACCTGCCCATCGATACCAAAATTCTTGATCGTGTAATTAGGCAGTTCGTTGGCCAGCACCGTTGGATAAGGCGTACCGCCTTTCCCAAATGTTAGCGAGTCTCCCCAACAGGCAATCCGGGGTGGCGGGGGCGTAGTGTATGATTTTGTAGGAAATACGTCATCGAGTACCTGGCATGAATCCAGAAGCATACTTCCCAAACCTAAAAGGCTAGCCCTTTGTAAAAAGGATCGACGATTCAGTAATGCTTGATCGCTTACTGGTTGATTGTGTGTAGACACCGGATGATGATTTGATTTGAAGAAGGTTTGATTTATGATATTTTTAAAAAACTATACCTGTTTTACAGCCCTACTACCCTGTGAATACGCTCAGCTTTTTCTAACAAACACAAAACCCACATAGTCAGAGTCGTATAGGAACAGCCGTAATCGGAATTAAACAGCTATTTGACTGACGTATAATCAGCCAAATAGCTGGGATTATTTTCCCCATCTTAAACGTATCACTATACGTCAAAATAAGCGGTAACTTCTGCTAGCCTCATTTTCAGACGCTCCGGCGATATCTACGAAAATGAGACTAGCTGGTATTCTTTTTGTTCAGAAAATACACCAAACGGTCTTAGTGCACCGCAAATCATCCAGTTTTTAGTAGCAAGTACATTCTACCACCAATCCATCCAAGTTTATGAGTGAAAAGAATGCCGATTTACATGGCAATGTCCTCGAACAATCTCCCGTTGCCTTGCTGGTTATTGATATGATTAACGACCTGGAATTTCCCGAAGGAGAAGAATTCGTTCAATCATCCGAGCAGGCAGCCCAGAATATTGTAAGATTAAAGGAACAGGCCCGGCAACATCGGATTCCCGTTATTTACGCCAATGATAACTTCGGACGTTGGCGGTCAGACTTTAACGAGGTCATTGAGCACGTACTCCACGATCAGGTCCGAGGGCAACGCTTGGCCGAGCTGCTACGTCCGGATCAGGACGATTATTTTGTACTAAAGCCCAAACATTCCGCTTTTTACGCCACTACGCTTTCTACGCTTTTGCAATATTTTCAGGTCAAACGTTTAATCTTAACCGGTATCTCAACGGATTCCTGTATTGCTTTTACTGCTTCGGATGCGTACATGCGGGATTATGAAGTGTACGTCCCTTCGGATTGTACGACGGCTCGCAATGAAGAATTCACGAAAACTACGCTGGATTTTCTCGAACGTAGTGTGCATGCGAATACTACACCCTCTACAGAATTGGACTTGGGAAAGCTGCGACACCAATAAATATCTATATACGTTTAATACGAAATTATTGGTAGATAAACGCTTGATAATACTTACCATTCTCTGTAATTAAGAAACCCCGCCTGGCAAACCAGGCGGGGTTTCTTAATTACAGATTCCATTGGTTTTCTACCTTTAACCAGTAGCAGGGAAATGAGTACTTCCCAAAAAACCCGAAAAAGGTACCTGAAAGGTTACGTTAAATGCTATACGTCGAAATCTTTGCAAAATGGCTTAAATAAGTACAAAATTTACATCAGAAAACACAGTCGGACGTTTCCGCCAATCACTTTTAATACTACCGTCCCATGGCAAAGTTTGAGATTTTCCGCAGCAACATTAACTCCTTATACTATTTCAGTCTTATTACCGATCAGGGTCAGCAGATTCTTTCTAGTGAAGGTTTTTTAAGTCCGAACGGCTGTTTGCAAGCTATCACGGCGGTCAAAGCCCGGGCTTCATTCCGGAATGCGTACCAACGTATCGAAAATAACGGTTACATCCGTTTTGACATGCTTTCGGACAACTTATTGGTCATTGCCAGCAGTAGTGCTTCGTACGCGACGACGCAGGGTCTCGAAGCCGCCATTGAGACCCTAAAAACGGAAGCTCAGGAAGCTCCAGTTTATGAATGCACTCCCAAAGGCTATCAGATTTTATCGATACTGCCGAAAGGATTAGCCGCCCTGCTCTTCATCCAGGCCTTTAGTTTTCTTTTTAGCCTGACGTAAGCGATAGTTCAAAGTCAGGTTAATCTGTCGTAACCGCCCCTGACTGTTGGATTCCGTGTAAAAGTTACTGCCTTCGGTAATGGAGCGAAAGCGTCGCGAGTTGAAGACGTCGAGTACGTTCAGCGTCAGTGTTCCATTGCCCCGCAAAATATCCTTACTCATCGATAAATCTAGTGTCGCCAGTGCTTTACGCGTTCCCTGCGGCGTTTGCTGGGGAGCTTCGTAATTGGCCCGGGCCTGTACATCCAGATTTTTCCAGAACGTAAATCGGTTGGTCATCCGGGCAAACCAGCTGTAGGTATCACTTTGATAGGTGGCGTCCAGATTGGCACCGTCGGTGATGGCCCGGAAAAAGTTAAGGCTGCCGTCAAGCTTCCACCAGGTTTTTGGTGAAAAAGAACTGGTAAATTCCGCCCCGTACGCATGTTCGGTTGCCAGGTTTTCGGGCCGGGTGGTTGAATTTCCGCCGTCATCCACCCGGCGAATCCGAATGATTTTTCCGTCCGTATGTCGATAGTACAGCG
>NZ_JBMDWJ010000386.1:0-8167 GCF_048595215.1 Siphonobacter sp. | reverse complement strand
CCAGGAGTATTACGCCCTGGATTTGCTGTCGGCCATTTTATCCCGGGGCCAGTCCTCGCGTCTGTACAAAGCCCTCGTCGATACGCAAATCGCCAGCGAGGCCTACACGAGTTTTGCTCCCAGCATCGATCCGTACCTGTTCAGTTTTACCGCCCAGGCTTCGGATGGTAAAACGGCGGATACGCTGGAAGCCGCTTTGCTCGCTGAAGTGGATAAGGTCGTGAAAACGGGCGTGACGGAAGCGGAATTGGAGAAGGTAAAAAATCAAAAGGTAATGGATTTCTACCGCAGTATCCAGACTAACAACGGAAAAGCGAATACGCTGGGTCGGTACGAACGCTACTTCGGCGACTACCGCAAGTTTTTCACGGCGTCCGAAGACTATCGAAAAGTAACAGTGGCTGACATTCAGCGGGTAGCGAAAACATACTTCAAGAAATCGAATCGGACGGTAGGCGTATTGCAGAAGGAAATTGAATAATCATTCGACATGAAAAAGATCTTATTTTTTCTGCTACTGGCTCTTCCGGGATTCAGTCAGAATTTTAAACTCCCCCGCTACGAAAAACTGGTATTACCCAACGGTCTGACCTTGATGCTGATGGAACAGCACGAAGTTCCAGTATTGGCTGTGTCGGTAGGTCTGCCGGCGGGAGCGGTTTACGATGGTGCCCAGTATGGGCTGGCGAACCTAACGGCCGAGTCGCTGAAGTTTGGAACGAAGTCCTTTTCTAAAGCTCTGCTGGATGAAAAGCTGGACTTTCTGGGGGCTCAGCTTAGTACCTACGCTACGCTGGAAACGGCCTCGCTGACGTCTTCCTTTGCGGTAAAAGACCAGGAAACGGTATGGCCCATGATCAAGGAAGTACTCGTCAACCCAGCGTTTGATGCTAGTGAGTTTGAAAAGCGGAAAAGCCGTTTACTGGTTGAATTGAAGCAGGCCAAGCAACGCCCTTCGGCTGTACTGGGTGAGTATTTCAATCATTTCTACTACGGCAATCAGCCCTATGGCTCGCCCGCCGATGGAACGCCCGAGAGTATTGGCGGGATTACGCTCGATCAGGTGAAAAACTTTTACCGAACACACTATCAGCCCAATGGTACGGTCGTGTCGGTCGTGGGTGATTTTAATACAGCGGCGATGAAAGCAAAGCTGACGACGCTATTCAAAGATTGGAAAAAAGGAACAGCTGCTACGCCGCCACCGGCTGTAAAAGCCGTACCCAGTCAATCCCGCGTGCTGCTCGTCAATAAGGAAAATGCTACCGAAACCCAGATCATAATCGGGCAGAAGGGCGTACCCATGAATAATCCTGATTACGTAGGCATTGAAGTAGTGAATACAATACTGGGTGCCCGTTTTACGTCCTGGCTGGTGGATGAACTGCGGGTAAATCACGGCTACACGTACGGCGTTCGTAGTAGTTTCGATATGAAAAAAGCCGGTGGTACGTTCGTCATTCGCACGTTCACGCCGACTAAAACTACGATTCCTGCCATCGATCTGGCCCTGGAAGTCATCGGTCGTTTGTATACGAAAGGTATCGACGAAAAGCTACTGACTTCGGCGAAGAACTACGTCAAAGGGCAGTTTCCGCCGCGTTTTGAAACGCCAGCTCAACTGGCCAGTCTGCTGACTACGATGTTTACGTATGGTCTGAACGATAGCTACATCAACGATTTTCAGGCGAAAGTCGATGCCCTGAATGTAGATTCCGTGAAACGAATCATTCAGACTTATTTCCCGAAAGATCATTTTCAACTGGTACTGATTGGCAAAACGGCCGAGTACCGCGAAGCCGCCAAAAAATACGGCGAGGTTTCCGAGAAACAAATCGAAACCCCCGGCTATTAAATGTACGTAGTAAAACAGAGAAGCCCGCGTTGGTGAACGCGGGCTTCCCTGTTTTATAGCATAAGACCGTTCAAACAAGAATCAAGCAGATTCCCGCTTCTTCAGTAGTACGAAAAAACAGAAAACCGCAAACTGACAACTAAAACACCGCCCGCCATTCATACGGCCCCAGCGTAATCGTAGCGGCTCCGGGCAGGCGTATTTGCAGCTCTTCGGTCGTATGATTGGCCAGCAGCGTGGTTTTCCACTTGTTGCCCTTTTCCAGAATCAGGCTACTGCACCGCAGGGGTTGCGAAACCCGGCTGGGAATGACGCGTTCGGGTCTAAACTCACTCAAAAAAGCAAACCATTGGTACAGTGGCGTGGGCTGATCATCGACAAGGATACCGTTGGGACCGAACGCTTCGTAGTATGTAACGGAGGCGGCTCCGGCTTCGGCTAGGTGTTTGAAACTTCCTACCGTCCAGCTGGCGGCAAAATTCGTATGCAGGCGTTTGTCCGGATCGGGAGCGAGCAACACGGGCGACACGTACACGGGTTTTCCCGAGCGTGCTGCGGCCGTACGAACGGTATCCGCCTGACCCGCCAAGTTTTCGATGATGGAAACTTCATCGAACGTGTGTACTTGAGGAGTCACGGAATAACTGACGAAATCTACCCGGCTGTAGTCGAAGGGATGGCGGTTGAAATTGACAAAAAAGCCGTTGGTACCCCCGCCAATTTGTAAAGCCGGCCAGCGGGATTCGAGTAGGGGCAAAGCCCGGTCGAGTAATTCCGAGGTCGTTAGTCCGTTTTCGTTAAGCAAAATGACTTCCTTAATGAGGGGCTTGGATTTAAATAACCTCAGACTCGGTACGTATTGCTCGTCAATCAATACGGCTAACTGTACCGGAATGCCTACTTTTTCAATCTGTTCGAACGTGGCCTGAAAATCCTGCTCCCAATCGGGCTTTCGCAAATCCAGACGAAGCAAGATATGAGCGGGCGTAAGCTTCCGAAGCAACTCAATTTCTTTCGTGCTGATCGAACGATCCAGTTCCGGCCAGGTGAGTCCCCAGGCGGGGATGGACTGTGGGTCGCCAGCCATATCAATCCGAACGCTGGTATCGGGGGTGATGAAGGGCGGCCATTCGCCCGAAAAGGTTAGCGTAGCTCGCTGATGAAAGGTTTCACCCGACTCAACTTCAACGGGCTTGGGCAAACTCTGCGGCGTAGCGTACGTTTTGTAGGAAGTATCCGAGTAATTACGCTGATCTTCCGTTTCAAAAATATCGCCTTCCAGCTCAATCTGGGCTTTCAGTTTAGGGGTAACGTCCCATTCCATGGCCGCAATCGTCAGAAAGGGCTGATGCGGCATAATGAGATCCGGAAATTCGGCGGACGTATCCTCGCCGTTCGGATGAATGATGCGAACAGACTTACCGCGAAAACCCTCCACCGGGTGCAGTACACAAAGGCCTACCCGGTTTTTGGAAAAACTTTCCAGAGCCGTTCCCTCCCAGTCGAAAGTCACGGAGCCATCCATGTTTCCCTGAATATGAACGTGGCCTTCCATGCGGGGCGTTTCGGTGCTCCATCGGTACTGAATTTCGAAGGTATCTTCTGAAGGCTCAATGCGTTCTTCCTGAATCTGAATGTCGGCCGTACCCCAGTTACCATCCCGGATGGCAACGTAAATTCGACGAAGCACTTCCTGGCCCTCTATCGTAAAATAGCGTAAAGAGCCTCCATGGTACAATAGCGTTAGGTTTCCGGCACGTAATAACATCAGTAATTTCAGTTTAAATCTAGCGGGAATGAATAAAAAAGAATGCCTAAGTGGAAGGGGTTAGTGGCGATTTGGTCGGATTTTCCATTCCTGTAACAGACTATCCCGAAAGGTACGGGCAGAACGGGACGATGGAATTTCAAACGAACCAATGGTCGGTAAACCCACTACTTCCAGTCGGGTACGGAACTGACGGTCGGGCAGGCTATCCGGGAAAAAATCAAAATGCAGTACCTGATTACCCTTCGGGGTTGGATACGTATACGAGTCGGTTTCCTGCTGAAGTTTCTGTTGCCGAACCCGTACTTCTTTCTTCCAGAAATGGGGCCGATTCGGAACTTCAACGCGGGCCGGAATCCAGCTAATACGGGTAGTACCGGCCGAGTCGGTGGTCAGTCGAGTCTGGTCGCTATCGAGCAAAAGCTGCATCCCCCGATTGGCTCGCTGAGCATTCAGATTCGTACCGAACGTTTTCAGATACCCCTGGTCGCGGGAGGAGCGGGGATAGGTTTGAAGTACTCTCCAGCCCAGAACGCCCACGCCGATCAGTAAGAGAAAAAAAATAACACGTTCGAGTTTACGGAGCAGAGCCATGAAAATCAGGTAGCTAGAAAATAAGCGGAAATTTTTTACAGCACTCATTCATGCTGTAAAAGCCCTTCGACACACCTAAAGCTAGGGAGGCCCACTCATCCGCAGAAAAAATCACCGCATTTTTTGTATTCACTAAAACCATAGGGAGCAGGTAACTGTTTTACAGCTCATAGGTATAGGGGCCAGAATTTTAACGGATACGTAGAAAAATAGACCCTTTGTGTCGCAAAAAAGGCAGACCCCTTCCAATGCTTCAAAATGGTGCCGTACATTCCTTGGTAGTTTCGTAGAAAAATCCTATTTTCGCGGCCGTAGAAATCGTGAAAGAACCAAAATTAATTTTGAAGGAATTACTGGTTTAAGCTAGCCTGTTTTCAGGATAAAATCCAACCATAAAAAATTAATTTTGGTCAAGTATAAACAATAAAAATTGACTGAACGTGGCAGATATTTTTGAACGTCGTCTGGCGAATCTAGGCCCTCTTGGACAGTACTCTGATAAAGTCCATGGCTATTTTGCTTTCCCTTATCTCGAAGGTGAAATCGGTCCGCACATGAAGTTCCAGGGCAAGGAAATGCTGAACTGGAGCCTTAACAATTACCTGGGATTGGCTAACCACCCCGAGGTACGACAGACCGACGCTGAAGCTGCTGCTCAGTGGGGTATGGCAGCTCCGATGGGAGCCCGGATGATGTCCGGACAAACGCCTTACCACGAAGAGCTGGAACGTCAGCTGGCTGAGTTTGTTCAGAAAGAAGATGCATTCCTGTTGAATTTCGGTTATCAGGGGGTCATGTCCACCATTGAGGCCATTGTAGACTATAAGGATGTAATCGTATATGATGCCGAAAGTCACGCCTGTTTGATCGATGGGATCCGTCTGCACAAGGCGAAAATGGGTAAGTACTTTACCTTCAAGCACAACGATATGGAATCGCTGGAGAAAAACCTTCAGCGGGCTACCAAGCTAGCCGACGAACAGGGTGGTGGAGTGCTGGTGATTACTGAAGGCGTTTTCGGTATGTCCGGAAACATCGGAAAACTGGATGAAATCGTAGCTCTCAAGCAAAAATACAATTTCCGTCTGCTCGTGGATGATGCCCACGGTTTTGGTACGATGGGAGCCACGGGTTCTGGCGTAGCCGAGCACCTGGGTGTACAGGATGGGGTAGATTTACACTTCTCAACGTTTGCTAAATCAATGGCCAGCATCGGCGGATTTATCGCCGGACCGAAAGCGGTCATTCAGTACCTGCGGTATAACCTGCGTTCGCAAACCTACGCTAAATCACTGCCGATGCCGCTGGTTATTGGAGCGATGAAGCGTCTGGAACTGCTGCGTACGCGTCCGGAGCTGCGTCAGAATCTCTGGAACATTGTAAACGCGGTACAGAACGGTTTACGTAGCCGGGGTTTTGATATTGGTACTACACAATCACCCGTTACGCCGGTATTCCTGCACGGAGAACACGCTAATTCTGTAGTAACGCAACTCGTCGTAGACTTACGCGAAAACCTAGGGATCTTCTGTTCGATCGTTGTTTATCCCGTCGTTCCGAAAGGCGTAATCATGTTACGTATTATTCCGACGGCAGTACATACGCTGGAAGACGTAGAACGTACACTGGATGCGTTCGATATTATTCAGGAGCGACTGACGGCTGGTACTTACGCCGATAAAGGTTTTGCTCAAGTAGTAAAAAGTGCCGTTTAGGGCCTTTAAACACTGATTTTACCCCATTTTTTTCAGTTAATACTGGATAAAATGGGGTATTTTTCTGCTCAGGGAAATAAATTGTATAATTTTTCCAAGAACTTTCACATTTTTGAGCTGCTAACACTTGCGGGGAAAGGGTAAATGCCTAAATTTCGCCAGAAACGCATATTTGCGTACTTTCAATCGTTTGTTATACATTAAAACACCAGACTCACATGAGCAGATTTTCAGAACTCAAAGATTTAGTTATGTCACTCGAAGGTGACTTCGAAAAATTCTACGATAAACAAAATCAGGCTGCTGGTACGCGGGTGCGTAAAGGAATGCAGGACTTGAAAGTACTGGCTCAAGACATTCGGTCTGAAGTACAGAACAAGAAAAATGAAAAAGAGGATTAATACTACGCCTCTCAAAACATTCAACCCCCGATTGTAAGCAGTCGGGGGTTTTTTGTTGCTTAAAAATGCTCGCGGTTCATGACAACGGCCACCCCTTTGGTAGTAACCTTCTTGGTTTGAGCATCGATGATTTCCGTAGCGATTTCCGCCGTATGTTTATCTGCGTTAATGCTCAGGATTTCGAATCGGGCTTCGTAAGCAGTATCAACAAACATCGGGCGAAGAAAATCGAGCGATTGCTTTACGTAGATACTGCCCGCTCCCGGAAACTTGGTTCCGATCACATTGGAAAATATACTGGCTCCGAGAATACCGTGAATAATGGGTCGCTTGAACGGCGTGCTGGCCGCAAAATCGGCGTCAAGGTGAAGCGGATTATCGTCACCGGACACTTGGGCAAAAGCCACGACGTCATCTTGCGTAAATTGAAACGGGTAAGCGTAAGTTTCGCCCTGTGTCATAAGGATAAGTTTGAACGTTCGTCCTGAAAATCTTTCGCAAAATAAGCCTTCTTTCAAGTCGTTTCGGGCTTCGGGACCGGATTTTGTCCACGAATTCACGAATAAAGTGTCGAGGATTCCGTAACATTGCCGTTGCATACACCCCCTGCGAACATGAAGAAAATCTGGCAATCTTTTTATAGTTATCGACAGTATGTAGGCGTAGATGGAATGATGTATCTGGCCTTTATTCTTGTTCTGCTCATTCTTTTCGTCTTCTTTTCATAAACGTAAATTTTTATTCTTTTTTTGTGAAAATATAGTATTTAATAAATGTCAATCCCTACTTTTAGGGTAAGAAGTACTTCATTTCATCTATTAACTTAGCACGTTCATGAAAATCACCGTTGTAGGAGCCGGAGCCGTAGGAGCCACTTGTGCCGATAACATTGTTCGTCGGGAATTAGCCCAGGAAGTAGTATTACTGGACATTAAGGAGGGACTGGCCGAGGGGAAATCATTGGATATTTTTCAGACGGCAACGTTGCTGGAATTTGATTCTAAAATCATTGGGTCGACCAACGATTATACCAAAACGGCGGGCTCGGATGTTGTGGTGATTACTTCAGGCATTCCCCGAAAACCCGGTATGACGCGTGAGGAACTGATCGGTATTAATGCAGGCATTGTAAAAACGGTTACTACCAATATTCTCGAACATTCCCCGGATGCCATTATCGTGGTCATTTCCAACCCCATGGATACCATGACCTATCTGGCCCTGCAGGCTTCGGGTTTACCTAAGCAACGAATTATCGGCATGGGCGGAATTTTGGATTCGGCCCGCTTCAAGACCTACCTGTCATTAGCGATGAATGTACCGCCTTCTGATTTACAGGCAACCGTAATCGGGGGCCACGGAGATACCACCATGATTCCCCTGACGCGGCTGGCCACGTATTCCGGTACGCCCGTAAGTGAGTACCTCAGTGCGGAAGTTTTACAGAAAGTAGCTGCGGATACCATGGTTGGTGGAGCAACGCTTACGAACCTGATCGGAACCTCAGCCTGGTATGCTCCTGGTGCCTCCGGAGCCCTGCTCGTGGAAAGTATCGTACGCGACCAGAAACGTATTTTCCCTTGCTGCGTATATCTGGAAGGCGAATACGGACAATCCGATATTTGCCTGGGTGTACCCGTAGTGATTGGTAAAAACGGCTGGGAAAAGATTGTCGATTTTAAGTTGAACGAAACCGAGCAGGCCGCTTTTAACAAATCAGCTGAAGCCGTACGGTCGATGAATAGCGTACTGGCAAGTTTATAAGAAATAAAGGAGTACTAAAGAGAAGAGCCGCTTTTCAGCCATGAAAACCCCCGCTTAACTTTAATTAACA
>NZ_JBMDWJ010000385.1:0-15598 GCF_048595215.1 Siphonobacter sp. | reverse complement strand
ATTGTTGATGAAATCATCCGGAATGCGGTACGAAGCCGTCCGGGCTGAGTTAGGATCGGTTGCTTTCCCTCCGTTGGCAACCCAGCCGTTGTTCTTGGCCGCTACGTAATAATCAATGTATTGCTGGGCATTCATCAATTTGATCTGTTTCGCCACTTTCTGAATGCCGTATTCGAAGGTCGCACTCACGGTAGTACGGCCCGCCTGCCCCTGCTTGGTCGTGACCAGAATTACGCCACTAGACCCGCGTGAACCGTAAATAGCCGCTGAGGAAGCATCTTTCAGTACTTCTACCGACTCGATGTCCTGCGGGTTAATCATGTTCAGGTTGAAGTTTTCCAGCGGCACACCGTCCACGACAAACAGCGGATTGGTGCCCGCCGTAATGGAGTTGACGCCCCGAATCCGGATGATGGGCGATAAGCCCGGTGCTCCCTGGGCCTGCGTGATGTTGACGCCCGGCATCTTCCCCGCCAATGATTGCGTGACGTTACTGAACGAACGATCCTTATACTGGTCATACCCGATGGACGTAACCGCCCCTGTCACGGCCCGCTTGCTTTGCGTCCCGTAACCCACGACGACCACTTCATCGAGGGCTTTGTTATCCGTCGTCAGTTCTACGGTTAATTCGGTCTGGCTACCCACGGTGACTTCTTTGTTTTGGTAGCCTACGTAACTAAACAGCAGTACGGCATTGGATTCCGGTACTTCGAGCTGGAACGTACCGCTGGCGTCGGTAGTAGTACCGCGTTGCGTACCTTTTAGTAGAATACTCACGCCGGGAAGGGCCTCACCGGCTCCCGTTACTTTGCCCCGAAGGGTACGGGTTTGGGCCTGAGCCGTGAAAAATAGCAATAGGAACCCTAACAGGGTCAGGAAGAATTGTTTCATAGGTTTTATATAGGTTTAAATTGTAAAGAGGTACGCATATACTTCCCGGCCTTCGGTAGACAAGGCTGAGATTTACTATTCAATACGGAGCCGTGTGGGTTATTGACTATTACTGAAATCGAATCCAGGTTAAGGTTGGCTTCCCACCAAACGCAAACGCCATTTTACCAACACTTCCTTTTCGTGTAACCAGTATTTTCCCCGTTTCAGGATCAATTTCTGTTACGGTCACGGGTTTAGAAATCGTAAGAGTAATGGGGTTTGGTGAACGATTGTACAGAATATAACCGAGCGTTGGATCACTGAGGGCGTACTGATTCGGCCCAATTTCCGGTAAGTTGACAGGCTTCATCCGGGCCGCGGCCTGTAGAAAAGCACCGTCGGCGATGGGCGGCAGGCTGGGCATGGAACCGCCCGCCAGCAATACGGCCCAACCCTGAACGTCGTAGCTGTCGCCCGCGTAGGTTACGGCTTTGTTGGGGTACTTCTCCCGGTATTCCTTCACCGCCCGGTAGACCTGTTCGAAGGAACTGCGTTTGGGCTTGAGCAAGCGGGCGTGCTGGCGGAGAGCCAGGTTTTGTCCACCCGCCGGAGCGTAGACGGACCCGTCGGCCTGATAATGCCAGTACTTAATGTCGATGAGGTCCACGGCTTCGGCTCGTTTGGCGTCCTGTAGAATGGCGTCCTGTACGTCCTTGGTCGTACTGAGTCCGACGGTAACGCGTTTGCCCGTTTCTTTTTCCCATTCTTTGATGGTATCGATCCAGAACTGAACGAAAGACAAAGGCCCGGTATATTCCGCTCCGATGAGCTGTACGACGCCCGTGTTTCCGGTGAAGTTATTCAGGCACTGCCGAATGTACGCCCGGTGCAGTTTCCGCCGTTCGGGATGCGTCACGTCGTAAAACTGCTCGGCCATGAATACTCGCTTATCGCCCGCGTACGGGACGGGTTCGGGGAAGCCCGTGTGATTCAAGTTATTCACCGGACGCCAGGGAAAATCGGCGTAATGGGCTCCGGCTTCGATGATGTTATGCTGGAAATAATGCTCGTGTACCAGCAGCAAGCCCTTTTGATCGGCCAGATCGGCGAATTGTTTTAGCCGATTCCAGTACCACTGATTGTACTTCGTCAGATCGTATTTACTCAGGCCGTCCCAGGCGGTTTCCTTCCCACTGCGGGCGAACGGAAGTTCGTAAAACGGGGCCCAGACTTCCCCGTCCATGCGGCGGATGCGTTCGTGATCGTCGCGGCGACGGTCGTACCAGAGTCCGTAATTATGGTCGATGGCCAGAATGTGCTGGGCCTGCATGGAATCGGTCAGGGCGTCCAGATTATCGGTAAGCCCCATTCCGGTGCGTCCCGGAACAAAGCGGGTAATGTGCGGTTTGGCATTTTTCAGGCCCTGGGGCCGGGTACTGCCGTTCCACCAGGGCACTTCCTGCCGACGACCCGTCAGGATTTGCTCCCCCCGTACCAGCACGCCTTTTTTGATTTCCATGGGAGCCGATTTGGGTACAGAAACTGCGGGTATTTTGGAGTCCAAGGCAGCAACTTTCGTTTCTACGGGGATCGCGTTCCGGGTGGAAGCTTGTTCGATGAATTCCGATAGCATTAGGGCCGGACGAACGGACGCCTGCGTCAGCTCCTGAGCCACGCTCACGGGCGGACTACTCGAAGCTTCCGTGGGAACGGGCATCAGGGCTTCCGGAAAACGTTCTCCGAGACGTTCTTTCAGCTGAGCGTAGTACAGACTGCGGGGCCGAATGTGCTCGTTCGACTGCTCCCAATACCCATTGCCCGCAAACTGAGCCCAGGTACCGAAAGCCCAGTTCTGAGCCCCTACGGGCTGATCACACTGCACGAGTGCCGCCGTACACTGCCAGAATACGCTGTTGGCGGCGTTGTATCCGGCTCCCTGTCCGTTTTGGCCGAGGTTACCGAAGCGTAGGGCATTACCGTCGCTGTTTACGATGTCGAACAATACGCCCGAAGCCCAGCTGTCCACGCCCCCGCTGAAACTGTGGGGCAAATGGGCTTCGCATTGCACGAAAACCTGCGGTCCGGTGGCACAGAAACCTACCGCAAAATCGTGATAACCGTATTCGGAATAGAGGCGTTGAAACAGCGTTTGCTGGCCTTTGGTATAAAACGTGTAGCGTCGTTCGCCGCCGATCTCGGAGATGGGCTCGAAAGAGCGACAATCCTCCACCGTGATGCGTTGAGCCGTTTCCTGTACGTTGACGACCGAACCCGCAAAATGAGCGAAATCAACCTGACGGACCCAGGCGTCTTCCACGTTTTCCAGTGTTACGCCCGTCCAGCGATGGTCTTCGTCTTTGGGATTTTTCGTATCGTAAGTCGATTCCATCCGCAGATTTTCCAGGCCACACTGCCGGATTTTTCCGGACCAGGTATAGCGGGCAATGGTCCCGCCGCCGAAGGTCTGATCCAATGCTGTAGTAAGTGGGGCATCCAGCGTCAGTTCATTGCCCTGGACCGCTACTACTTTTCGGTACCAGTATAAGTCTCGCTGGCCGGGTTTCCAGCCCAGAGCCGTCACGCCGCCGCCAAAATGATCCATGCCCAGCGTGTCAATCCAGGCTTTGGTGGAAGGTCGCTGAATCTGTACCAGATCTCCCGGTTGCAAAGAAGCGTGGGTATGAACCACGCGAGCATTGACGGGTACGTACGCATCCGTCAGCGGTACGGCTTTCTCAATCCGCTGGTCGTTTTTTCCGGTAATTGTCACCAGATCGTCCCGGCTGACCCCCGTTCCGCGTAGGGTCGTCGCGTGAATGCCACTGCCCCGCAGGACCACACCCGAGGCTCTGATTTTCAGCGTACCTCTGACTTCATACAGTCCTTTTTCCAGCAGGACGGCCCCGCGAAAACCGTCGGTTGTCAGCGGTAATTTGGATACGTAATCAATCGCGGCCTGAATCCGGGCCGTGGCATCGCCCTTCGTGACGGGTACTCGAATCTGAATGGGTACATTCAGAATAGCCGCTTCGCCCGCCCGGTAGCCGCAGTAGGAAAAATCCAGCATCCGGTTGCCGAGGGCGTCGGTGGTATACTCCAGTTTTTGCTGAGCGTTCAGCTGAATGGGCGGCTGTTTTTTTACCGGTTTAGGCTTTTGAGCCAGAGCCGTTCCCAGCCCTAGTCCCAGTACAAGTCCTAAGAAAAGCTTCGTTTGATACACCGCAGGTAACAGGCTTAAATGAATACATGCACCAGCGAAACATCAGGTGATCTTTCGCTGGTGTGAAAAGATAAGTTTCTACAGAAGCGTGGATTGGATACACACTCACTCACGGGTACTTTTTCAATGGGCGATTCAGGACTGTACTTTTTCCCTGAAAAAGTATTCAAAAGTAAAGACAAAGGCTTTCTTCTTGGTGTATCATGTTTCCCATCCGCTGTATCATATTAGCATAAACCCGTACCAAAGGAAAGGGTGTCAGCGTCGAAGCCTTCGCCCCGATCTGACACCCCAAAGAGTCCTTTTTACGATGGGTACCCTTAGGTTTTAGGGCTTTACATTTTGCAACGAAACCAGACTATTCAGGTAGTTTTCGATATTGGTATACCCGTCTTTTTTCTTGACTTTGGAAGCATCCGACGGATCTTTCGGATTCAGTCCGTTTTTCTTTTCCCAGTCATCGGGCATGCCGTCCTGATCGCTATCAACGTAGGGTGTGCCTTTGTATTCGGGATAGCCTCCCACCTGACTAATGTCGGTGATGATGCCTTGTTTGTACGAATCAATGGGTAACCGACGGTGTTTGAACTGGGTTTCTGGCAGTTTCACCCCTTCCTTATACGTGATCTTGCCCGTCCGTACCTGCTCTACAATTCGCGTATCCACGGGATCGCGTTTGGGTAAGGTAGCACCGGCATTCGCCAGTACGTAATCAAAGGCTTTTTGCGTGGGCAGAATCGTCAGTCGGGGCATGGGCAGCGGCTCATTCCACTTCATATCGGCAGTATACTTATCCGTATTAGCGAAGCTCTCTACCTGCACACCTCCGTTCCAGTTGTCTTTCGTGACGGCTTCGTTCCCTTCCATGATATTCCCGTGAACGTACGCCCGGCCAAACACCAGGTGATCGAGCTTACTACGACCCGCTTCGGGTTTGATGATCCGGTGGCCCACGGGCGAATCCTTCGGCGTCAGCGGACCGGGTTTGTAGTAGTTGTTGATGATGTTGAACATGGCCCGGTAGTCGCCGCCGTCTACCGATCGGTGTACCCAGTTGAAGACCACGTTATTCACGAAATTGAAGATGCCGTACCAGCCAATGGAAGGGTTCCGCCCGGCATTATCCGCCCAGAGGTTCCGCATGAAGGTACAGTTTTCGCCGCCCAGCGTACTCCCAAAGGCGTGATTCCAGGTATCGAGGGCTTCCGAGAAAATGGAGTTCTGAATGGTGATGTTCACCGTAGGCAGTTTCTGCTCGATGGCTCCGGTGCTATCGTTGTACATGTGCCGGTACATCGACATGTTTTCGTCCAGACCCCAGCTGGCCGACACGTGGTCGATCATGATATTACCCACGGGGTTTCCACCGATGGAGTCATCCCGACGACCGACGTGCGTTTCACCCCGACGGAATCGCATGTACCGAATCACCACGTCATGCGTATTGATCCAGACCGACTCCCCGGCTACGCAGACGCCATCGCCCGGAGCCGATTGTCCGGCAATGGTGATGTACGGTGCCCGGATGATGAGTGGTGTTTTCAGCCGAATAATGCCCGAAACATTAAACACGACGGTACGGGCTCCCCCCTGTTCACAGGCATCCCGCAGGGTACCGGGGCCGCTGTCCTCCAGACTCGTTACTACATATACCTTGCCCCCGCGTCCACCGAAGGTGAAGGCTCCACCGCCCTCGGCTCCGGGGAAGGCCGGAATGGGTGCCTGCGGCAAGTCATAGGGACGGCCCGCCCAGGGAATATACGGCTTACCCTCGCGGGCTTCTTTCAGAATGGTCGGATACGCTTTTTGCCAGGCTAAGTCCGATTTTTTGCGGGCTTCGGCCAGTAATTCATCACTAGCTTTCTGTACGTCGGAGGGAATTTGGGGATACTGAGCAAAAACGCTCGTCGCACTCAGTACAGTAGCTAGTAAAACAGGAATGAGGTTTTTCTTCATGGTTACCCAAAAAACGGATGAATCACGGATAAATCGAGGTTTTCTTCTTTAAAGAAAGACGAATACGAATGAAGCGATAGATTGAAGGGTGAACTTCATTACAACCTCAAAATAAGGCTATAAAAACCCGAGATATGTATATCATTTTTTCGAGGTTCTGTAGCATCTTATCAGTCGATTCACCCCGATTCACTGAAAACAGGACAAGATGATTCACCGAAAAATGGATAATTGCCTGTAATCCAAAGCGTTTTTTGCATTTGCTTCCCGCTACCCTAAATCCTTATGAACGAGCTAAGGGTATTAGCTACAACGATCTACCTTTCCTCTCCATCCGTATTGCTTTTAAGTTCATCGCATTGACCAGGACGAGCGGTAACATCGCCACCGAAGCCGCCGCAATGGCGTTGAATTTTCCTCTCGACAGGGATAGATAGATTCCAGTACCCAACATGAGCAGGGTTGCGATTACACTCATCGTGATAGCCCATTTCAGGTACTTCTCGTTTTTGAGTAGCTCTTCGTCACTCATTTCGTGCGGTTTTTTGACCTTCAGTCCCATGTAGCTGATTTTTTTATCTTTGTACGAAATTCATTGATCCACTTAAGCCTTGCAATAGGTCAGAAATTCATGACTACCCGCGAACAGCCCCAAGCCCCAGAGACCTGCCCAGCGAAGGGTCTTTTGAAATTGTTGTCAGGAAAATGGAAGGCTGACATCTTTCGTCTGGCGGTAGATGCTCCCTTGCGGTTCAATTCACTACTACGACAGATACCGGACACGAATAAACAGTCGCTGGCTGTGGCCTTGCGGGAACTGGAAGAAGAAGGAATTCTGGAGAAGGTCACTATTGCAGAGAAGCCCCTGCATATTGAATATTATCTGACGAAAAAAGGACAGCTTCTGATTCCGGTATTTAAGCAGTTGGAGGGCTTGGCCTGAGTATGAAACGGAATTGAAATCCGTTGTTAAACAATAGATCGAGCCTATGCCTCTGTGCCGTACGCTAGGGTAACGACATCCGAGAACATAGGCTCGACTCATTTATTAAGGAGTTAGATTACCCCCGTAAAACTTCCGACTTCCTACCCATCACAATCCTTTCCGCTTCTCACCCTCCACAACACGATCTACGTAAGCGGGTCGTTAAATAACTAAGGCATAGTGGGACTTCTGGGAACGATCCCTAGTTTCTTTAGATTCTCACGAATGCTCTGCCGAATAGCTACCATTCTGGGATTCTGGTAAAATAACAACAACTTGCGGTTGACCGCTGTGGTTGCGGCAGGCTTGTCATCCAAGAGTACAAAGTGAGCGAAAGTCTCGGCGGCGTCTTCGGCTGGAGAGGTAGAGGCATATCCGCTGACAAATTCATCGGCAGGTCCGCAGAAATAATAGTTTCCATGTTTCGTCCAGCAATCCATCCCCGCCTGATCCATATACCGATTCCAATAGTTTACCAGCACACTATCCAGGATTGAACCAGGTTTAGGTACAGTGTTATACGTATCCAAATTGGGCGAGTACTGCAAATAGCTTTGGTCTTTGTTAGACGTTACGTAATGCCCGAATTCATGAATGAGTGTGTAGATAGGATAGCTGTATCCCAGTGTATTATGCCGATACTCTGGTGCCTTAAATCTAGGAATGGAGTCTAGATACGTTAACAGTTCTGCGTTCACTCCCAGGTTAAAACTTTCCAGAGAATTATTTTTCAGTGTACTCATATTTGCGTACGCTGGCGAAGGCCGATCTATCGAAAAATATCTGACGTCTTTCCGATACATTTCTGGAATCAAGTCGCTGAAAAGTCTGAATATTTTCTCGTGACTCTGCTTATTCTTCTGCTCTGAATTCCAGAAATCCTGTAACTTCTTTAGTCCCTTTGTGTCATCTTTAAGGGCCGCCAGAATTTCTGGACTAATCGAATACGTAGTATAAGGATACAATTGATCCTTGTAAATAGTGTAAGTAATAATCGTTTTTTGGGTGACATGGTTACCTGTCGTATCCGTATCAAAAACGGGTTGTTCTACTAGTTCGATATCAGGCTTATGACAGGATGCGATAAACAGGCTCATCCCCAATAAGCCTGTACAGAGAAGAAGTTGGCGTTTACCAACGCATAAAAAAGAATTATTTTTCATAGGTAAAACGTTTAAATTTATTTGAGTATTTATACCTATAAAAATCTATACCAACCGAGTACGGATCGAAATCCGTCCTTTAATCGAGCCTACGGCTCTAGGCCAACCTTTAAGAGCCGTAGGCTCGGCCCATTCCCTAGGCTTAGGTTTTAACTCAACTCACTAAATCCCCAATATTCGGTTTTGGTAAAAAGAAACCCCCACAGTAGGTACTGCGGGGGTTTCTTCAGGTTCTTCTGTTCAACTATCGCCTAAACCAGCCATCCGGTACCTCCTTCGGTTCCGAACCGTTCAGGCTGTATTTCAATGTAAGCGTGAAGCCGCCGCCGCCTTCGATAAAATCGGCCTCAAAGGGATGAGCCCCCTTTTGTAAAGCTACCTGTCCACTTTTTTCGATCGGGAAATGATTGCCATCGTTATCTACCACCATACGGTCAGCAATCCGGAGAATACCCCCATCATCACAGGTATAGAAGAAACTATACACCCCCGTTTCGGGTACGTTGATGAGGCCCCGGAATTGAATACCAAAGCTGGGAGCCGTCACCGTTTTAGGCACGGCTACATTCGATACGGTAAAGGTGCTATCGGCTTTCTCCTGCTTCATCAGCGTAGTCATCTTAAAGAATTTCTTGTACAGACTACCCATCAAACCCGGCTTCTTCCCACTAGCTGAAACGGGCTTGGCGTACGTCTGTTGCTGGTATCTCAGCGTATAGATATCCCCGCGTAAGCCCGTAGACGTAAAGGCCGCCACCTTGATCGTTTGCGGTTTGGTGATCGTCAGTCCTTCGCCTAGTTCGGGGGATGTTTTCTGGGGCAGCGAGCCGTCCGTGGTGTACCGAAGTGTATAACTTTCCAGCGGTTTTTTGATGGATAACGTCGCTTTATCGACAAACACATTTTCCTCCGTAAAGCCCGTCAGATCGGGTAAGCGGTAGTGAATGTTATGTTTTTCCATGATGGGATAATGCCGCAACAGACGTTTCTCGTAGGAAGCAAAATCTTTTTTGTTCGTCCACACCACTTCCGATAGAGCCGTCATCCGCGGCATGTACATGTACTCGGCCCGGTTTTCGCTGGGAATGAATTCCGTCCAGAGGTTCGCCTGAGCACCCATGAACAACTTCGCCTGTTCGGGCGTAATACCTTCGGGCACCACTTCCAAGTTGTACACGTTCGATACCGACTGAATACCCGGAGGGCTATCGAAGTAGAGGGTACTCACGGGCGTCATGACAATAGTATTTCCGTTCTGGGCAGCTTGGTAGGGTGCTTTTTTCACCCACGAACGCCAGTACATCACGATGGCCGAAGCGTCGATGCCTCCTTCCAGAATTTCGTCCCAGCCGATGAGCTGTTTGCCTTTTGAAGCGAAAAACTTCTGCATCCGGTGCACGAAATAACTCTGCAATTCTTCCACGTTTTTGATGCCTTCCTTCTGCATCAGAGCTTTACAGGCCTCGGAATTGGCCCAGGTGGTTTTCTCGACTTCGTCGGCTCCCAGATGGACGTATTTACTCGGAAAAAGGGCGAAAATTTCGTTAAATACGTCTTCGGCAAACTGATACGTTTGTTCGTTGCAGGGGCAGATCGGCGTTGAGAAAGTCTTCCCCCAACCCGCGTCGGAGGTACAGCTCAGGAACGGATACTGCCGAATAGCCGCCATCATGTGACCCGGCATATCAATTTCGGGAATGATTTCAACGGACCGCTCCGCCGCATACGCAACCAGTTCCTTGATTTCCTCCTGAGTATAGAAACCGCCGTATACCTGCTTGCCGTCTTTCATTTTCAGAAAACGAGGATCGATGGCAAAATCCGGATTGTCTTTCGAGCGGGTAATACAGGTCGAATCCTGATTATTCAGCGTCCGCCAGGCCCCTTCCTGCGTCAGCAAAGGATATTTCTTGATTTCAATCCGCCAGCCCTGATCGTCGGTCAGGTGCAAGTGAAATTTATTGAACTTGTAGAAGGCTAACTGATCGACGTATTTTTTTAGATACTCCAGCGTAAAAAAATGCCGCGATACATCCAGGTGCATTCCCCGCCAGGCATACGCGGGCTGATCTTTGATCGTTACCGCCGGAATTTTCTTCGCAGAACCTGCCATCACTAGCTGACGCAGCGTTTGTATCCCGCGATTGATTCCCGTATTGGTTTTACCCGATAATTTGATCGTCGAAGCATTGACTTCTAGCGTGTATGCCTCCTCGTTACCCAACGAAGCATCGTACCCCAGGATGACCCGATTGCCTGAGCTAGCCGTGGTACGGGCAATACCCAGCAGCGATTTCAATTGATTTACCTGCGATTGCAGCGAGGCATCGGCTGGAACAACCAGACTCGTGGACGCATTTACTTCAAAAAATCCGGTGCTGGGTTGCAGCGAAGCGGGATAAGGAATCAGTGGATAAGGATTCGTTTGGGCGTACGTCATCCCGCTTACCAAGAAGCAGGCGAGTATCAGCAGTTTTTTCATTGGATTCGTTTAATGGTCACACACAAGCCAGCATGAGAGGGCCTCTGCAGAGGAAGAGTAAAACCGGAGCCTTATACCCATTCGCTCATCAAAGAATACAAAGAAAAGACTTCTGCCGGAGCAAACGACCGACTTTACCGATGTTTCGTCACATCCACCTGTTCACAAAACTCCAGGACGGGACAGGTCGAACAGCGGGGCAGCGTTCCGGTACAAACGTGTTTTCCAAAAGGCATTAATAAGCGGTTAATGTCAATCCATTGGGATACGGGGACTTTGTTTTCCAGTACTTTCAGCGTTTTTTCGGGCGTGGTGGTTTTCACAAATCCCCAGCGGTTCACGACCCGATGGACGTGTACATCCACGCTGATGGCGGGTACGCCCGTGGCTACGCCCAACGCCAGATTCGCACACTTCGGACCTACGCCCTTGAGGGCCGTTAGCTGGTCGAAATTAGCGGGTAACTGGCCGCCGTACTGATTGATAGCCGTTTGGGCGATGGTCCGCATGGTTTCGGCTTTTTGTCCGGGGTACTGGCTTCCTTCCAGCATATTCGCCAGTTCTTCCATCGGAATGTTCAGCAATTGCTGTGGCGTGCGGGCTCGCTCAAAGAGTTTCAGGGACAGCGGAATCGTCGTTTCGTCGAGGGTACGAATGGAAATAATGCAGGAAATGAGTTGTTCAAACAGCGTAGTATAGCCACGCTCGGCCAGTTCAAACATGGCTGCTTTGGGGTACCGGGCAATGGCTTTTTCAATGCGTTGCAGCATTTCCGTTAGATCGAAGGCACGTTTCATGGTTGGCTCGTTTTCGATGGTACGATAAAAAGCTGAGCCAGCTGGGTTTGAATAGCCCTGGGTTGCACCTAGGGCTATTCAAATTGAACCCTTCCAGGGTTCTTTTCGGCAGAACGTACTCCGTACTTTAAGCTTTTACGGCGTGATCCGTCGGTAAGTTTTCGCCTTTTTCCCAGATGCGGCGGCTGGTCCAGTCCGTAGCTGGATTCGCCCAGAAAGCATCCGTAGCGGGGAGTCCCAGCGGAAGTAAGGCCGTGGCGGTCAGGAACAGACTTCCCGTCGAAATATAACTTTCGCCGAGATCGGGCTGGTGCCCATTCAGGCCAATGTAGAGCCAGCCTTTTGAATCATAATTTTTCGGACTATCAAGGGTTTTATGCAATACCGCCGTCAGAGCACTCCGTACCTGAGCCGGAGCAATCTCGGATGGTAGTTGCCGTAAAAACGCCGTATTCGCCAAGTGATGAAAAGCCCCGGCCCGGTAACAAATGGATCGGCCAATGACCGGAAAACTTCCATCCGAAGCGATCAATCGTTCCTGAATGGCTGCGTACCGGGGAGCAATTTTATCCATCCGGGTTCGCAAGAAATCGTAACTTTTATCGGGCAGGAAGCGTAAGATATCCACCATGAAGGGCTGGATGACGTAACTGTTGTAGTAGTCCCAGTGAAAATCCGGACCATCGCCAAAGATACCGTCGCCCTTGTACCACTGTTCGTGTTGACGCAGAGCGTAATCCAGCCGCATTTTGTCGTACTCTTCGCCAATACTGGCAAAAAACACTTCAATCATCGCACTGAATAAGAGCCAGTTACTGAATCCGGGACGAATCGTTCGGGTCTTTCGAAACGCCGTTAGCAATTGCTGCTGGACCGCAGGCTGTAACGATTGGTATAACTTCGGGCAACGCAGTAAACCCTGAGCCAGAAAAGCCGCGTCAACCAGTGGCTGGCCGCCTTCACTGTAATTCATGTAATCTTTGGCCTGGGGGTTAACCGCGTTTTGAATCCCTCGCTGAGCCAGCTGGAAGTACCGTTGCCGAATCGTTTTTTCGTCGTCCGTATCCAGAGCCAACCAGGGACCAATACCCGCTAATAATCGACCCAGGGCCTCCAGGTACGAGTACTTACGACGGTCCGCTTCCTGACCCGGCCTCGATTCCACGGGCATCCGGACTTTGAGCTGGTCTTCGGCCAGAGCCGTCAACAGAGGTTCCGATAGTTTTTGCAGGATACTGATCCAGTACGCCCGGTCGGAGGTTGGAGCGGCCAGCGTTTCCAGCGGAGACACCGTACTGAGTAAGCTTGCTCCGCCCAACTGACGGAGAAAAAAACGACGAAGCATTCGTTAAGTTAGATTTAGCGTATTCTTAAGTGATATCAGGAGCTCTTGTCAGATTCCCCTACTTTGATTTCCTGGCGTATTTCCAGTTTCGTACTTTTCCTTCGGCAATCCATTCCAGAGCCTGATCCATTCGTTTGGTACGCGTGCTCTCCGTTTTCGCTTCTTCCAGCCACTGGACGTACTCGCGTTGGCAGGCTCGGGAAAAGTTCTGAAACTGCTGGTGAGCCGCTTCGTTTTTCCGTAGTTCCGCCTGAAAATAGTCGGGAATAGTAACAGGCTGTTGCTCTCGCTTCGGCGTAGGACGAACGCCCTGCTCGGCCAGTTGCATCGCCTGCTTGATATAGCGGGTCAGCACTTCGTCGGAAGGCAGATCCGATAACGAACGTAGTTTTCCCAATTGCCCCATGCCAGTTTGCTCACCGCTTATTGTAAGGATTCCGTCAGGGTCTTCCATTTTCGCTCCCAGCCAGAAGCCAAAGGAAGCGTGATTTTTAAAAGCGGCCATCAGGCACAGGTTACCGTTGGCGTAGCCAAAATGGGGCGTACCCCATTTGATCGTTTCCTGAACGTCGGGACAAACCGTATGAATTAGTTCCCGTAAATGGCCCAGAATCGGCTGGGCAAAATCAGCCGCGTTATCCAGGTACAGATCGACGCGGGAATCTGTTTTTCCCATACAACCAATGATTAGCTTTTAAAAGAAGGACGTTTTTTCAGCACTAATCCACTAAAGAAGGCCACGATCAAACCCACCGGAAGTATCTCCATATAGGTGATGGCAATTAAACCTCCCAGCGTATCGTAGTACGAGAACATGACCTGCATCTGCTCCCGCGACTCCGCCAGTTCAGCAACGGTTTTTCCCTGAGCCTGCTGCTTTTCGATCATGCACTGCTGGTAGAATTGAGGAAAATCAGGAAAGAGCGTTTTGTAAAAAATCACCCAAACCAGGACGTAGATCGTTGAAGCGGTAAAAGCCACACCCAGTCCCAGCAGTAAGGCATCTTTAAAGGAAATAAAGCCGTTTAAATAACGATCCCGGTAGCTTTTAACGGCGATGAAAACCATGGAAAACGTCAGGAGCATCGATGTGTACCCAAACAGTTCGCCGTACTCAAAAAAGAAGGCTGAGCGACTTTTCAGCATTGCCAAGGAAAGCACCAGCATGAGGGACGCCACTACGCCGGCGATGGTTCCGAAAACCAGTATGGTTCGTTTCATTTCAAGGGTTTGTTTTTGTCCCAAACCTGGGAATGAAAAAGAATCGACCGCTCATCCTTTCGGGTGATTTTTTCCAAATCATACGTTTGGGGGAGTGCTGACCTGGAGTAATCCCAGCAAACGGGCCTTTTCTACGGCTTGGGTCCGTCGCTTGACGTCCAGCTTGGCGTAGAGATTTCCCAGATGTGTTTTGATGGTATTCGTCGAGACAAAGAGCTTTTCCGCAATTTCTTCGTTGCTTAATCCTTTCGAAACCTGCATCAACACTTCCCACTCACGAACACTGATTCCGTACTTCTCCAGTAGCTCCGGAGTTGGACGCATAAGCGGTTCGTAAACCTGTATCACTTCCTTTTCGATCACCTGCGGAGCCGTCCAGCGTAAACCTACCCAAATGCCTACCCCAATGAATACACCCGCCAGTATCAGCACGTAGATTTCGGTCGTATGGTCGAGCATGAGCCAGCGGTACTTACTCCAGGCCAGTAAGCTTAGCAACAGGCCCAGTACTAATCCGTACGATAGAAAAGATCGCCACATGAGACGTTTACTGATTACGGGATACGTATAGAATGAAGCTACGAATGTATCTTATTTGGTGCGATCAGACCACGAAAAAAGCATCACCTTTTCAGATGATGCTTTCGATACAGGCAAGTTCTTTATTCCCGCACAGCCTGGACTACTGCCCGCGGACGAACCCGAGCCGTCCCTGCCGGTCGAGCCACCGGTTTAGCTGCTTCGGGCTTACCCCGCTTCCACCAGATCAGAAAGCCGGTAACGGGCAGACTGGTTGCGATCAGACAGGCCAGAAAATATAGAATTTTTGTAAAGGTGCCATAGAGTTCACCCGTGTGAATAATTTTGGCCGAAACAGCGATTTTCTCGCCCAGCGTTTTATCCGCAAAGCGTTCGAGTTTCAGTACCTGACCCGTGTACGGATCGAGCGTCAGCCGATCTACCCCCGCCGAAGTAAAGAATCCGTTTTGTGATTTTTGAGCGACGATGGTCCCTACTGAATCTTTCGGCAGCGTCAGCCGCAGTACGCCGCTGTACGAAAATACCTGATTGCTTTGACGTATAATTTCTTCCAGAGCTAGCGGCTGGCGACCATTGGCTTCGGTCTCCAAGGCTTTCTCTTCTCTCGGCGTAAATACACCCATGAGCTGACGGTAGCCAGTCCGATACCATTCCCAAGCAAAAACGGGGCCTGTCAGAGCCATAATCGTCACGAAAACGAAGGCGTAAAAACCCAGGGTTTTGTGTAAATCGAAGTTAAGTCGTTTGCTGCTGGCGTCGGTTTTGATTTTGAAGCCGGGTTTCCAGACGTTCCATTTTTTCCAGCTGCTGATCTTCGCCGGTAGCCATAAGAGCAGACCCGTGATTTGGAGCAGAATCATTCCTAACGCGGCCGTACCCGTGATAGCTCCCCCGATGTCATGATTTTCGATGAGCAGCCAGCGGTGCAATTGCAGAACCGTCGCAAAAAATTTAGCTGTTGGAGTTTGGGCGTTGCCCTGAATTTTTCCGGTGTAAGGATTCACCAGCAGGTT